>JAGOCY010000215.1 GCA_017998495.1 Corallincola sp. | reverse complement strand
TGGCCATGCCCGGGGTGGCCATGGGCGATGCGGTCAACACCCTCAAGGGGCTGGCCAGCGAGATCCTGCCCAAGGGCTACCAGTACGACTTCCTCGGCGAGTCGCGCCAGTTCGTCACTGAGGGCAGCGCGCTCTTTGCCACCTTCGCCTTGGCCATTGCCATCATCTTTCTGGTGTTGGCCAGCCAGTTTGAGAGCGCCCGCGATCCGCTGGTGATCCTGGTATCGGTGCCGCTGGCGGTGTGCGGCGCGCTGGTGGCGCTGGCCTGGGGGTTGGCGACTATGAACATCTACTCACAGATCGGTCTGGTCACCCTGATTGGCCTGATCACCAAGCACGGCATCCTCATTTGTGAAGTCGCCAAAGAGGAGCAGCTGCACCATGGCAAAGATCGCATCGCCGCGGTCACCGAAGCGGCGCGGGTACGGTTACGACCGATCCTGATGACCACTGCGGCCATGGTCGCCGGTCTGATCCCGCTGCTGCTGGCAGAAGGGGCGGGGGCGGTCAGCCGCTTCTCCATCGGCATCGTCATTGTTGCCGGCCTGACCATCGGCACCCTGTTCACCCTCTTTGTACTGCCGGTGATCTACAGCTTCCTGGCCTCGCGCCACGAGCACCTGCCAGACGTAGATGAGGCCGTTGTCGCCAAGGCCCAGCCCGACTAGCGCCAACCTCAGCAACACCACACGGCGGGCCTGGCCCGCCGTATTTTTTGCTGCACTGTTATCACCCAGGCTGACTCACAGCCCCCCAACGCGGCCCATCGTTGGCGAGCCACTGCACAAGGGCTGTGGCCGCCAGCGGCCGGCCCAGGTGATAACCCTGGGCCACATCACACCCTTGGGAGCGCAGATAATCCAGCTGCCATGCAGTTTCCACCCCTTCGGCCACCACCACCTGGTTCAGGCTACGGCCGATGCCGATCACGGCGATGGCCAGTGCCCGATCATCGACATCGCTCTCCAGTTCGCGCACGAAGCTCTGATCTAGCTTGATCTCGCTGACCGGAAAGCGCTTGAGATAGCTGAGGCTGGAGTAGCCGGTACCGAAATCATCGACCACCAGCCGCACCCCCATCGCGTGCAGCTCTGCCAAAGCCTGACGGCTGCGGTCAACGTCGGCCATCATCAGCCGCTCGGTGATCTCCAGGGTCAGGCGACCAGCAGCGAGGCCATAACGCTTGAGCAGGGTGGCAACATGGCCCGGCAGATCATCATGGACAAAGCGCGCCGCCGAGACATTGACCGCGACCGCCGGAATGGCGATGCCCGCGCGATCCCACTGCTGCAGTTGGGCACATGCGGCTTCCAGTACCCAGCCATCAAGGGCATTGATCAAGCCGCACTCTTCGGCCAGCGGAATAAACAAGGCGGGTGACATGGCCCCCCATTGCGGGTGATGCCAGCGCACCAGGGCTTCGACGCCATAGAGGCCGCGGCCATCAAGTCACAGTTGCGGCTGGTAGTGCAGCTGTAACTGACCACTGCTGAGCGCCTGACGCAGGGCGCTTTCCAGCTCCAGCCGGCGGCTGGCGATGTCGTTCATCTCCTGCAGAAAGAAACGGAAGCAGGCCCGGCCATCCTCCTTGGCTCGATACATGGCAATGTCCGCATGCTTGAGCAAGGTATCGAAGTCTCGGCCATCGTCCGGACACAGGCTAATACCGATGCTCAGCGTGGGCGACAGGATCAGGCGATCCAGTTCGATGCGCTCGGTGAGAGCCTGCAACAACGTTGTCGCCAGGGCCGCAGCACGGCCGCCATCGCACTGGGGCAAGACCACCACAAACTCATCACCCCCAAGGCGGGCTATCAACTCCTGCTCCCCCAGCACTCGCCGCAGCCGGCTGGCGACCTCGATCAAAATACGATCACCGACCGGGTGGCCCAGAGAATCATTAACCGTCTTGAAGCGATCAACGTCGAGAAACAACAGCGCCAGCGGCTGGTGTCCGCTTTGGGCTTCGGCCACCAGCGCCAGCCCGCGCTCACGCAACCGGGTGCGGTTGGCCAGTCCGGTCAGGCTGTCGTAGTAGGCGAGGTTATTAATGCGCTGTTCGGCTTCTTCATGCTCCATCGCCAGGCTGCACAAGTGGACGCAAGCATCCACCATGCGCATATGAAAGTCGCTGGGCGCACGCGGCTGCCGGTAGTAGAAAGCAAAGGTGCCGACGATGCGCCCATCGCGGGCGGCAATGGGCGATGACCAGCAAGCAGCCAAGCCCAGTGGCAAGGCCAAGCCTCGATAATCCGCCCACAGCGGGTCGCTGGCGATATCGGTGACCATCACCGCCTCGCCGCGCCATGCCGCAGTACCACAAGAACCCACCGCTGGACCGATAGCCAACCCATCGATCGCGGCACTGAACACCGCCGGTACCGACGGCGCCGCAACTGGGCGCAAGCGCCCGTCGTCAATCCGCAATACCGAACAGATCACCTCTGGTGCCAAAGCTTCAACCTGTTGGCACAGCAGTTCGAGCAGGGCCGTCAGGCTGGTACCGGTCGCCAGCCCCTCCAGCACGTCACGCTGCAGGCCGCGAATCGCTTCCTCTTCGGTCGCATGATCGAGATCGGCAACCAGCAGGGCCAGCGTCTGACCATCACCCAGCAGCCGCGGGCTAATCACAACGGCGCGCGTCTGGCCATTGGCCAGATGCAAGCGGTACCCATGGTGTGGAGCGCTGCGCGGCAGCGGTGAGCGTAACTGTGACAGGGCGGCCGGGTCAGCCGGGGCCAGCAGTTCAGCCAGGCTCATGCCGGCATACAACGGACAGAGGTCGCCATAGCTATGGCGAAAGCTGTTACTCACCGCCACTAAGCTGTTGTTGCGATCAAACCACAGTAACGGCTGGTTGCTGGCCAGCAATGTTGCGGCCAGCAATTCGGGGGATGGGCAGAGATCCAGCGGGACCGCTGGTGGCGATTTGACCATAAGTGCGCGCCTCAATGCTGCACAGCTGGCTAAAGTCTAGCCGCTCGCAGTGGGCCATGGCCGGCCATCTTGCTCTCAGACAGCGACTGTGACAGCGTGCATGCCGCCCCTTAACCACGGACCTCAAGGAGTTCGCCCATGGCCGGAACCAGCCTGCTCGCCCTGCTCGATGACATCGCCGCCGTCCTCGATGACGTCGCCGTTATGACCAAAGTGGCGGCCAAGAAAACCGCCGGCGTACTGGGCGATGATCTGGCGCTCAATGCCCAGCAGGTGGCTGGGGTGCGGGCCGAGCGGGAGCTACCGGTGGTGTGGGCGGTGGCCAAGGGCTCAATGCTCAACAAGGCGATTCTGGTGCCCTTGGCGCTGGCCATCAGCGCCTTTGCCCCTTGGGCGGTGGTGCCACTGCTGATGATTGGCGGTGCCTTTCTCTGCTATGAAGGGGCCGAGAAGCTGATCCACAAGTGGTTGCACCGGGCCGAGGCGGAACAGCGGGGCGCTGCCCTGCACAACGCCCTGCTCGACCCACAGCTCGATCTGGTGGCGGTTGAGCGCGACAAGATCAAAGGCGCCATCCGCACCGATTTCATCCTGTCGGCAGAGATCATCGTCATCAGCCTGGGGACGGTAGCCAGCGCCCCCTTTATGTCGCAACTGGCGGTGCTGGTGGGCATCTCGTTGCTGATGACGGTCGGGGTTTATGGGCTGGTGGCCGCCATCGTCAAGATGGATGATGCGGGCCTTTACCTCAGTACCAAGGCTGGCGCCAGCGCTGCCGTCAACGCCCTTGGTCGTGGCCTGCTGATAGCGGCACCGATGCTGATGAAAGTGCTGGCCGTGGTCGGTACCGCCGCCATGTTTATGGTCGGTGGCGGCATTCTGGTGCATGGGGTGGCGCCACTGCATCATGCCATTGAACATCTGGGGGGGCTGGTACCGGTGGTGGGGGTGGTGGTGCCGACCCTGGTCAGCGCCCTCATCGGCATGGTGGCCGGGGCACTGATCGTGGCGGTGGTGACCCTGGCCGGCAAACTGCTACGTCGCCACTCACCCCAATAACGCACAAGGGCGCCCGCGGGCGCCCTTGCTATTTCAGCCTGACGGCTTACTTCTTGGTCTTGACGG
>JAGOCY010000213.1 GCA_017998495.1 Corallincola sp. | reverse complement strand
GCTCATGCCAGCTCCTCGTCAGTGGCGGCGCGCGCACGCTCCTCCAGCAGCTGAGGAATGCCGCTATCGACCGGAAACACCAGCCGCTCGGCTCGACACAAGAGCAGCTCGCGGCTGGCCAGATAGTGCAGCTTACCCTTGCATGAGGGGCAAGCCAGGATCTCCAGCAGTTTCGGTTCAATCGGCATGAGGGTCTCCAGCCAGGGGATGGCGTAACAGCAGTTGCTCAACAAGTTCGGGTGGCAGCTGCGCTGTCACCTGCAGATACCAGACATCACGGCCACAGGCCGGCGATAACTTAACCGCATCTTTTTCGGTCATCACCAGGGTCACCCCCGAGGGGATGAGATCCTGCAGCCAGCCATCGGTCAAGGCGAAGTGGTCAGCCAGCGGCAACCGCTGCTCCACCACCATGCCCAGCGCCTCGAGGGTAGCAAAAAAGCGGGCCGGGTGAGCGATGCCAGCCAGCGCCCATAGCCGGGCGGTGGGCGGCAGGCTGGCAGCCGACTCGCCGTTGAGATTGCGCCATGGCCCCGGTTGCAGCCGCATCGGCCATTCGCCGGGCTGCGGCGTGCCACCATTGCACACCCGAGCGCTGACCGACGCCAGCCGGCGCTGAGGCTCGCGTAGCGGTCCGGCCGGCAGCAGCCAGCCATTACCAAAGCGGCGCTGGCCGTCGACCACTGCGATCTCGCAGTCGCGGGCCAGCTGATAATGCTGCAAACCATCGTCAAGCAGCAGCAGCTGCAGTTGCGGCTCCTCGGCCAGCAACGCCAGCCCGGCGCGATAACGATCGGCATGGACCATCACCGGCACGCCGCTGCGGCGGGCCAGCAACAACGGCTCATCGCCGACCTCAGCAGCCAGGCTGTCTGCCCTCACCCGCCGTGGCTGATCGCCGCTACGGCCACCATAGCCCCGACTGACAATGCCGACGCGAATGCCACGGGCGCTCAGCGCCTCGACCAGCGCCAGGGTTAGCGGCGTCTTGCCGGCACCGCCGACGGTAATGTTGCCCACCACCCACACCGCTACCGGCAGCCGCCGTTGCTGAAGCCAAGCGCGCCGATAAGCAAGGCGACGCGCGGCCACGATCAGGGCAAACAGCAGGGACAGCGGCCGCAGCAGCCACAACCAGCGGCTGCCGCGATACCAGGCATCGGCGACCGCCTGCATCCTCAGTCTCCGAACTGCAGGCGGTGAAGCTGGGCATAGGCGCCGTCGTGAGCCAATAGCTCAGCGTGATTGCCCTGCTCGACGATGCGGCCATCGTTGATCACCACGATGTGGTCGGCGTTCTCGATGGTCGACAGGCGATGGGCGATCACCAGACTGGTACGGTTCTGACGCAGGGTTTCGAGTGCCGCCTGAATATGGCGCTCCGCTTCGGTATCCAGTGCCGAGGTCGCTTCATCCAGGATCAGGATCGGCGTGTCACGCAGCAGCGCGCGGGCGATGGCAATGCGCTGACGCTGGCCACCGGAGAGCATCACCCCGTTCTGGCCAACCAAGGTGTCAAAGCCCTGCGGCAGCGCTTCGATAAAGTCCAGGGCATGGGCCATGCGCGCTACTTCGCGCAGCCGCTCCAGGCTGGGCGCTTGTGGCAGCGCATAGGCGATGTTGTTGGCGATGCTGTCATCAAACAGGGTGACATGCTGCGACACCACCGCCACCTGACGGCGCAGCGCCGCCAGCGAGTAGTCGCGGATGTCGCGGCCATCGATCAGGATCTGGCCGCTATCCAGCTCGTACAGCCGGCTGAGCAGGTGGGTGATGGTGGACTTGCCACCGCCGGAGCGACCGACCAGCGCCACCGTCTTGCCTGCCGGGATCTGCAGGTTGATGCCGGTAAGCGCCGGCGTCTGTTTGGTTGGATAGGTAAAAGTGACATCGCGGTAGCTGACATCCCCCTTGACCCGGCCCGGATCGTGGCTGCCACTGTCCTGTTCAGTCGGTTCGTCCAGCAGTTCAAAGATGGTGGAGGCGGCAGTCATGCCACGCTGGAACTCGCCATACACCGAGGTGAGCTGTTTGAGTGGCCGCAGCAGCATGGCCATGGAGGTCAGGATCGAGGTAAAAGCCCCGGCCGTCAGGGTTTCGACCATCGACGGAAAGCTGGCAATAAAGAGCACGGCGGCCAGTGCGAAAGAGGCGATGATCTGGATCACCGGCGTGGCCATCGCCTGAGCGGCCTGCATTTTCATGTTTTTGCTGCGCGAGCGGTTGCTAACCACCCGAAAACGCTCGGCCTCAACCTGTTGGCCACCAAAGGCCAGCACCACCTTGTGGCCATTGACCATCTGCTCGGCGGCGCTGGTGACATCGCCCATGGCAGCCTGGATCTGGCGGCTCAGTTTGCGGAAGCGTTTGGCGATCTGGGTGACCACCAGCGCCACCACCGGCCCTATCACCAGAAACACCAGCGACAGCTGCCAGCTGTGGTAGAACATCACGCACAGCAAGCCAATGATCAGCGCCCCTTCCTGCACCAGCTTGACCAGGGTCTTGCTGGCCGAATCAAACACCAGACCGCAATCGTAAGTGACCCGTGAGATCAGCTTGCCGGTGCTGTTCTGGTCGTAATAGGGCACCGGCATGCGCAGCAGATGCTCAAACACCTGCTGGCGCAGATGCATCACCACCTGACCGCCAATCCAGTTGAGGCCATAGGTGCTGGAGAAGTTAAACAGCCCACGCAGTAAAAAAGCGCCAATCACAAACAGCGGCGCCCACTTGAGCACCGGCGAATCGGCATGGCCGAAGCCGTTATCGATCAATGGCTGAATAAAGCCGATAAAGGCGGCATCCACCAGCGAGTAGCCGGCCATGGCGATGATCGACAACACGAACTGCCAGCGATAGGGTTTGACGTAGGTGAACAGGCGCTTAAAGGTCTGGCGGTCGTTGATCTCGGTGCTCATGCCCGGCCCTGATAATGGCTAACTCGTTCATTCTACGCCGGGACAGGGGCGATACCAACGCGGCTGCTGCTGGCAGGCAGTGACCAGCTGCCACCCCTGGCCATCCAGCCTGAGCTGCAAGGCGCCATGGAGGCCGGTATCGGCAATGGCGATGGCGCGCTGGCGCAGGCGGGCCACCACCTGTGGATGGGGATAGCGCCAGCGTCCCCAGGCCGCGCGGCTGATCAGCGCCAGCTGCGGGGCAACAGCAGCGAGCAGGGGCCCGTGGCTGCTGCTGTTACTGCCATGGTGGCCGGCAACCAGCAGCTCCGCCGCCAGCGGGGCGCCAGTGGCGATCAGCATGGATTCCCCCACCCGTTCCAGATCGCCCATCAGCAATAGCCGTCCGCCGGGACCAGACAGCCGCACCACGCAGGATCTGTTGTTGTCGCTGCCGCCGCCCTCCCGGGTTAGCGGCCATAGGACCTGCGCCTGCACTTCACCCAGCTGCCAGCGATCGCCCGCCACACAGTGCAGCGCCCATGGCAGGTGGTTGGCCCGCAGCTGGCCAATTGCCATCAGCGCCTGCAGATCCGCCAGCCCGCCGCTGTGGTCACGATCATCATGGCTTAACACCAGCTGATCGATCTGGTGGTAACCACGCTGACGCAACCAGGGCACCAACACCCGGGCGGCGGTGCTACGCCCCGGGTAAGAGGCATCGCCCACGTCATACACCATCACCTGACCCGCGCTTTCGATCACCACCATCAGCGCCTGGCCGACATCCAGCACTGTCACCTGCCAGCCTGGGCCCGGCTGGCGCGCAAGGGGGCTGGCCACCGCCAGTAGCAACCCGGCCAGCGTCAAGCGCCAACGCCAGCCAGGGGCCAGCAGCAGTGCCGCAGCCAGCGCCAGCACCAGCAGCCACTGCCAGCCGGACCAGTAAAGCGGCAGCGTGGCTGGCAGATGCTCGCTGAGCAGGGCAAGGATCCAGACGCCCCACCCCGCTCCCCAGTCGGCCAGCATCAGTAGCGGAGCCGCCGCCAGCGTCAGCGCTGGCCACAGCAACGACAGCAGCAACACCAGCCCACCGAGCAACGCTAACGGCAGTACCCACCAGCTGAACAGCGGCACCACCAGCAGATTGGCCAAGGGCGAGATG
>JAGOCY010000214.1 GCA_017998495.1 Corallincola sp. | reverse complement strand
GCGTTTCTCCGTGTGGTTTAACTGAGCAGGGTACGCAGCAGCAGCCCCAGCAGCGCCGCGCCGCCGATCACTTCGATCACCCCGCGCTTGAAGCCGAACAGGGCAACGGCGGCGGCCACGGCGATAGCCAGCGCCGGCCAGTCAAACGCGCCGGCAAAACCGGTCGGCCACAGCACATGCCAGCCAAAGAACAGCGCCAGATTGCAGATCACCCCGACCACGGCGGCGGTGATGGCGGTCAGCGGCGCGGTAAAGCGGATCTGGCCGTGGGTCGATTCCACCATCGGCCCACCACCCAGAATGAACAGGAACGACGGCAGGAAGGTGAACCAGCTGACCAGCAGCGCCGCCACCGCACCGGCGGCAAAGGTCAGCTCGGGGCCGAACAGCTGCTGGCTGTAACCGCCGACAAACGCGACAAAGGCGACCACCATGATCAAGGGGCCGGGGGTGGTTTCGCCCAGCGCCAGACCATCGATCATCTGCCCCGGAGTCAGCCAGCCGTAGTGGCTTACCGCCCCCTGCCAGACATAGGGCAGCACCGCATAGGCGCCACCAAAGGTGAGCAGCGCCGCCTTGGTAAAGAACCAGCCCATCTGGGTCAGGGTGTGACCCCAGCCCAGCCCCAGCGTCAGTGCCGCCATTGGCAGTAGCCACAGCAGCGCCCCCACCAGCGCAACCTTGCTCAGCCGCGACCAGCGAAAGCGGGCGTGCTCTGGCGGCGGCGTCTGATCATCGATAACGGCCGGGCCGTAGCTGCGGCTGCTGCCCGCCTTGTGGCCGCCGCCGGCAAAATGGTGCGGCGCCAGCTTGCCGCCGACCATGCCAAGCAGCGCCGCCGCCAGCACAATCAGCGGAAACGGCAGCTGGAGAGCAAAGATGGCAACAAAGGAGGCGAGCGCGATCGCCCACAACCAACCGTTGCCCAAGGCCCGGCCGCCGATGCGCCAAGCCGCCTGGGCGACGATGGCGGTCACCGCTGGCTTGATGCCATAAAACAGCCCGGCCACCAGCGGCGTCTGCCCGTAGGCCAGATAGAGCCAGGAAAGCAGGATCAACAGCAGCAGTGACGGCAACACAAACAGGGCGCCAGCCACCACCCCGCCCCAGGTGCGGTGGAGCAGCCAGCCGAGATAGGTGGCCAGCTGCTGGGCTTCAGGCCCCGGCAGCAGCATGCAGTAGTTCAGGGCATGGAGAAAACGGCGCTCCGACAGCCAGCGCCGCCGCTCCACCAGCTCCTGATGCATGATGGCGATCTGCCCGGCCGGGCCACCAAAGCTGATACAGCCGAGCTTGAACCAGAACCTCAAGGCGGTGGTAAAAGAGGGGGCGGCAGGCGGTAAATGCGGCTCGGTCATCAGCGTTCCGGGCAACCAGCAGTGGCGGCTACTATGCCCAATCATTACAATCGCCGCCACCTTGGCTCCATGACAGTAAAACCCCCGGCAATGAGTGATCTGCGCTTCCTCGGTGGCTATCCCGAACACCTGCTGCAGCAGGTGCGCCAGCTGCTGGCCAAGGGCGAGCTGGGGCCACGGCTGGAGAAACGCTACGGCACCACCCGCCACGAGGTGCAGAGCGACAAGGCGCTGTACGACTATGTGATGGCGCTGAAAAACCGCTACATGAAAAGCTCGGCGCCGCTGTCACGCATCGGTTACGACAGCAAGATCAACATCATCAAGCATGCCCTTGGCCTGCACACCCACCACAGCCGGGTGCAGGGCGGCAAGCTCAAGGCCAAATCACAGATCCAGATCGCCGCCCTGTTCCGCGAGGCGCCCGAGCCTTTCCTGCGCATGATCGTGGTTCACGAGCTGGCCCACCTCAAAGAGAAAGAGCACGACAAGGCGTTCTACAGCCTCTGCTGCCACATGGAGCCGGACTACCACCAGCTGGAGTTCGACCTGCGGCTGTGGCTGACGGCACGGGAACAGCCGGCGGCAGTAGCCGAGCCCTCCCAAGGGCACCAGATCCCATGACCCTGTCGCTGTCAGAACTGCTGTTGCTGGATACCAATGACCAGCTCAAAAACCGCCTGGCCCATCTGGCCCCGGAATTCCCGGTGGCCGGTAAGCGCAAGCAGGAGCTGATGGATGCACTCAGCAAGAGGCTAACCGCCATCGGATTGCGCCAATACGTGGATCGTCTAGATGGGGATGAACGCGCCATCGTCGCCGAAGCCTGCCATGATCCCGAGGGCCGGCTGGACGAGCGGCGTTTGCAGGCACGGCTGGGCTATCGCCCACCCTGCCTTGATCGATCACTGAGCTGGAGCCAAGGCATTCACCGTCATGCGGCCCTGTTTTGGCAGCCAGAGCGACGCATTTACCGCAGCGCAATACCCGCCCCGATTTGCGCCAAGCTGCGTGAGCTGCTGCCCGCCCCAGAGCCGATCCGCATGGAACCTCAGCCGCTTGAAGGCTGCCTGCTCCAGAGCTATCAGCAGGCTGAGCGGGAGCATGCCGCACCGGCAGAGCTGATCCGCCTGATCGCACACCTCAAAGCAGGCAAAATCAGCATCAGTGCAGGCTCCGGCAACCCCACCGCAGCCACCATCGGCAGTGTCTCAGCAGTGCTTGGCGAGTATTTCCCTGACGATGAATACGGCTGCGGCCAGATCAAGGCCAGAGGTTGGCTTAACCTGCTGTTGGGTTGTCCGTGGGTAGATTGCAGCCGCAGTAAACCGCAACTAACGGCAGCGGCACTGGCGGTACTGCAGCAACCACCGCCGCAGATCCTCAAAGCGCTGTGGGACAGCTGGAAAACGAACGGCAAGCTGGATGAGTACGACCGCCTCCCCGCGATCAGCGTGCGCAACCGCAAGCAGACGTTGACGCCACCCGTTAGCCGACGCCAACAGGTGATCGCCGCTCTGGCCAGCTGCCCAACCGAACAATGGCTCAGCTTCTCGCAGTTCTCGCGCATGGTCCGGACGAATGGCTTTGCCTTTGAAATGACCCACAGGCTCGACCAGTGCTATTTCGGCGACCCCCGCTACGGCGAGATCCACTACATGTCGGACGCAGGCTTGTGGCAGGCGATGCAAGAGAGTTACCTGCAATGCCTGCTATTTGAGTATCTGGCCACCTTGGGCATGGTCGACCTTTGCTTCGAGCCGGCAGCAGAGAGCGGCCAATGCTATGAGCACCCCTTATGCGAGCAGGATGTTGCTCATATCAACCGTTATGCCGGCCTTCACTATTTCCGCATCACGGCATTGGGCGCCTGGTGCCTCGGCCTCAGCGATCATTATCAACAACCGCTGACAGAGACGCCGCTCACCGTCAGACAAGGTGGCCTGCTGCAGTTCCGTCAGCCACCGAGTGCAGAAGAGCAGCTTTTTATCAACGGCTACGCCGAGCAGGAGGGAACTGAGCTCTGGCGGTTGAACCAACCCCTGATGCTCCAGCAGGTGGAAAACGGTCAGTCGCTGCAACCGCTGCTGGCGTTCATCACCAGCCGTGATCCTCAGTTACTGCCGCAAGATTGTGAGGCGCTGATCAACCACTGTCAGCGCCATGGCCAAGCCTTGAGCCTGGCGGGTGAGGCGCTGCTGCTTAACTGCCTGAGTGAGCAGATCGCCGTGACCATTGCCAACCACCCCGCCACCCGCAAATTCGTCAAGCTGCAGCAGGGCTCGCTACTGGCGATCCCGGCTGGCACCCTCAACGCCTTCAGGCAGACGCTACATTCACTGGGTTTTGGCATTGGTGCAGCGACAGCCATCGCCCCCAAGGCGGCCAAAGTAGACAGATAGGTAGCGGATTTGCCACTGCGTTGGCTGTTGCGCCTGCGGCGCGCTGGATATGCCACTGCGTGGCGGCAGATTGCGGCTGCGCCGCCCGGATGCAGGGTTTCGCCCCTGCATGACGAGCAGGAGGAGGGTGGCCTGACCCTCCTCCTGCACCTCCAGCAGGCCCCCGAGATCGTCAACATCAATGCCGGTGAGTGTTCTGCCGGCTTTCGGGGTCGCAAATATGGGCTGTCCTGCCCAGATTTGCTTGCGCTGGCATCCCTGCCAGCGCAACCCCTGCAGCCAGCCGGCCGCACGCTGTTCACGGC
>JAGOCY010000212.1 GCA_017998495.1 Corallincola sp. | reverse complement strand
CGCCCGCGATGGCCATGACGCCTTGGATGTGTCACTGACCATCAAGGTTCAGACCTAGAAAATGAGCGGCCCCTACCCTGCCAGCAGTGCCAGCGTGCGGGCACAGGGCTGGCCGTTATACCCGTAGTCAAGCACCCGCTGGAAGCAGCTGTTGGCACTGGCCACCTGACCAAACAGCGTCATCGACGACTGCAGTTTCATGTCGTCCGGGCTGCCAAACACCTCAAAAGGGTTCAGGTCCGGCAGCGACAGCACCGCCTCGCAACAGGTCTGCAGGCGCGGTCCGAGCACGGGGTGGTGCAGATACGCGTTGGTCTCATCCAGGTTGCGGATGGCGTAGCGTTTGGCCATGGCGCTGCTGCCCAAGCCGGAGATCTGGGGAAAGATGAACCACATCCAGTGGGTCTCTTTCTGGCCATTGCGGATCTCCGCCAGCGCCTGCGGATAACCATCGGCCTGTGCGGTAACAAAGCGGGCAAGATCGAAGGGATCGGCGGAACTAGCCATAGTGAGCCCCGGTGGTAGCGGTGTCAGCCTAATGTAACGAGATTAAGGCCCAGGCTAAAGGGGACGTGGCACCGGCAATGGCTGCTCAGTCCCCAAGCCTTCTGCCCACGCCATCACCTGGATCTGATCAACGACGCGGCCAGACTCGACTTCGGCCATCGCTTCACTGGTCAGACGATCTCGCTGCGCTTCCTGAGCACTCCTGGCCGCCGGTGCATCTTTCTTGATCCGTCGTGCTGTCATCTGCTCAGCCCTTTCTGCTAGGCACAATGTGATCATTGCCGTCAGTTCCGTCACTGTTGCCCGCGCAAACAACACTGCTTGTATTTCTTGCCGCTGCCACACGGGCATGGCTGGTTGCGGCCCACTTTGCCGTTGGCCAGATGCGGTTCGCAACTGAGCTTCATGAGCCACCAGGTGTGGAGGAGCAGTGCTGCGTGCGGCACCATATCGATGCTTTGGGCATACTCGTCCGCCTGAAGCGCAGAAAACAGTTCAGTATGTTCAACCCCACCGTGCAGCGTGATCAGATCAAGGTGTTTCTGAACGCCGTCCGGTAATGGCGGCCAGTTCGCCACGTAAACGCCCCGCAGGTAACCCCGGCACCAGCGATCAACGCGGGCCAGTGGCAGCCCGTGGATACACTCACCCGGTTCGAAGGCCGGGGCAAAATGCTCAGGCTGGTCAAGCAGGCTAAAGTTGACCCACTTTATATGGCGATGCAGACAATCGAGAAAGCGCCTGAAGTCCGTCTCATCCTCCACTCGTGGCAGATCGACACCCCAGAGGCCGTCCCACCAGTCAGAGGTGTTCGCGAGATCCGGGCCGGAATAGACCGCAGTGAGGTAACCATCCAGTTCGGCAAACGACGAGATGGAATCTGCACCGCCCCACTCTAGCAACCGTTGCGACACCCAGAGTTTGTCTGCATCGTCGAGCGGTTGAATGTTGATATCAGTCACGATGGCAGCCTTGCTGGATACGCGCAGATGGATGGCCGCCGATGGTGACCGAGGATCGCCCCTCCATCAAGGCCAGGAACGCTGTCTGTCGCCTTTTCAGCCAGCGCACTGACCGCCACTGCGGTTGACAACTGCTCTGCTGCGGTCAGCACTGGTAAACTGAGCCACAGCCAGAACCTTGGGGTGCCTGCGGCATTGCCAAAACCTTGGGGTGCCTGCGGCACCCTGCTAACCAGCGGAACCTTGGCCCATGTCACTTGATCACGCCAGTCTTGATGCCATGCGCCAGCACCATCCGGCATGGCGGCTGCTGCGCTCGGATCATGCGCCGCTGGTGGCCAGCTTTCTCCACCGCGCGTTTATTGCCCCCAACATGCGGGTGATCGCCGCGGCCGATCTGGCTGAAGCGCTGGAGGACAGCCTTTATGACCTGCGCCAGATCCATGGCGATGGCGCCTATCCACGGGCGGCTATCGATTACCTCAACGACTGGGCAGCCCCTGACAAAGGCTGGCTGCGCAAGTTTTATCGACCCGGCAGCGACGAACCGCAGTTTGATTTGACCCCAGCCACCGAGAAAGCGATCGCTTGGCTGGCGCAGTTGGCCCAACGCCAGTTTGTCGGCACCGAATCGCGGTTGCTGACGCTGTTTGACCTGCTCAAACAGCTGGATGCCGGCAGCGAGGCCGATCCTGCCCGGCGGCTGGCCGAGCTGCACAAAAAGCGCGCCGAGCTGGATGCCGAAATCGCCCGGGTTGAAGCCGGTGATCTGCCGGTTTTGGATGACACCGCGATCAAAGAGCGCTTTTTGCAGTTCACCCAGGGGGCGCGTGAGCTGCTGGCCGATTTTCGCGAAGTGGAACACAACTTCCGCCAGCTGGACCGCCGGGTACGCGAGCGGATCGCCCTGTGGCAAGGCAGCAAAGGTGAGCTGCTGGCCGAGATCATGGGCGAGCGCGATGCCATTGCCGATTCGGATCAGGGCAAAAGCTTCCGCGCTTTTTGGGATTTTCTGCTCTCCAGCCGCCGCCAGGAGGAGCTGGGTACCCTGCTCGATCAGGTGCTGAGCCTGCCCGCCGTGGCCAGCCTGCAACCGGACCCGCGTACCCGCCGCATCCATTACGACTGGCTGGAAGCGGGTGAACACACCCAGCGCACCGTAGCCCAGCTGTCGCAGCAGCTGCGCCGCTTTCTGGATGACAAGGCCTGGCTGGAAAACCGCCGCATCATGGATCTGCTGCACAGCATCGAAAGTCAGGCGCTGGCGCTGCGCGATGAGCCGCCCAGCGGCGAGGTGATGACCATCGCCCAGATGCGCGCCGAGATTGAACTGACCATGGAGCGGCCGCTGTTCACCCCGGCCATCAAGACCGTGATCAGCCAGCTGACGCTGGATGACAGCGATGATCCGGTCGATCCTTCAGCCCTGTTCGATCAGGTGGTGGTGGATAAAGGCCGGCTGGCCCGCCACATTCGCCACGCCCTCAACGGCCAGCCGCAGATCAGCCTGCGCCAGCTGGTGGCCAGCCAGCCGTTGCAGCAGGGGCTGGCAGAGCTGATCGCCTATCTGCAGATCGGCTGCGAAGGCTTTCAGCTGGTGGTGGATGAGAAGGTCACCGATCCGATCGAATGGCCCGTCACCAGCGCCACGGGGGAACGGCTGATACGCCGCGCCCAGCTGCCGCGCGTGCTGTTTATACGCTGATGCCGATGCGCCAACCCGACCACCCACGGAGCCTTGCCCCACCAATGGATGACACCAGTCAGGCGCTGCACGCCGCGCCATCACACCCCGCCCCGGATCTGTCGGTATTGCTGATCGGCCTGCTTAAAGGGGTGCTCTACCGCGAGCAGGATGAACGCCAGTGGGCGGCGCTGCTCAACCTGCAGGCGCGGGTGCGCGATCACCTGTCGGTGCTCAACCTGGAACTGGTGCTGGATGACGCAGAAGGCTACGCCTTTGCCAAAAGCCGACCCGATCCGGCGCCCGATGATCCGGCACCACGCTTGCCCCGGCTGGTGGCCCGCCGCCACCTCTCCTACCCGGTCAGCCTGCTGCTGGCGCTGCTGCGCAAGAAAATGGCCGAGTTTGATGCCGGCGGCGGCGATACCCGGCTGGTGCTCAGCCGCGACGAACTACTGGAACTGGTGCGGGTGTTTCTGCGCGACAGCCCTAACGAAGCCAAACTGGTGGATCAGCTTGAGCCGACCATCAACAAGGTGGTTGATCTGGGCTTTCTGCAGCGCCTGAAAAGCAGCAGCGGCCCGGCCAGCTACGAGGTCAAACGGATCCTCAAAGCCTTCGTCGACGCCCAGTGGCTGGCGGAGTTTGATACCCGGCTGGCCGCTTACCGCCAGCCAGCCCCTGCCGGCCACGCGCCACAGGAGAATGATGATGTCTGATCATGCTTCGCTGGCTTTTGATTTTGTCGCCGACGACACCCTCTCGGGCTTTCGCCTGATGCGGCTGGAGGTGCTGAACTGGGGCACCTTTGATGGCAAGGTGGCAAGCCTGCAGCTCAATGGCCACAACGGCCTGCTCACCGGCGACATCGGTTCGGGCAAATCGACGCTGGTCGACGCCATTACCACACTGCTGGTG
>JAGOCY010000007.1 GCA_017998495.1 Corallincola sp. | reverse complement strand
TCCAAGATCGAGGCCGGACGCTTGGAGCTGGAGCAGCGTCCGTTCAACCTCCACCAACTGGTGATGGGGCTGGCCGGGGTGATCCGGCCGGCGGCCAACGACAAGGGGTTACAGTTCAAGGTGCGCCCGCTCACCGAGCTGCCGCAATGGCTGAGTGGCGATGCGGTGCGCATTGAGCAGATCCTCCACAACCTGCTTAACAACGCCGTCAAGTTCACCAGCAGTGGCAGTGTCGAACTGGCGCTGGCGGCCACGGTTGGCCCCGAGCGGCTGGTGGCCCTGACGCTCAAGGTCAGCGACAGTGGCATTGGCATGGAGCAGGCCACCATTGAGCGCCTGTTCCAGAGTTTTACCCAGGCCGACAGCTCCATCACCCGCCGCTTCGGTGGCACCGGGCTGGGGTTGGCGATCTGCCGCCGGCTGGTGGCGTTGATGGCGGGGGAGATCCGGGTCGATAGCAGCCCCGGTGGTGGCAGCTGCTTTACCGTCGAGTTGCAGTTGCCACTGGCTGAGCCGCCGGTTGCCAGCCGCGAAGCCAGTGCGCCGCCGTTGTTCAGTGGCAAACGGCTGCTGGTGGTTGAAGACCAGCCGATCAATCGTGAAGTGCTGGCCGCCATGCTGGCCCGCTGTGGGGTTGAGGTGGTGGAGGCGGTCAACGGCGCTGAGGCGCTGGCCATGGTCGAGCAGATGACCATCGATCTGGTGTTGATGGATATCCAGATGCCAGTGATGGATGGCCTGACCGCCACCCGTGCCATGCGTGCGGACGCGCGCTGGCGCGGCCTGCCGATCATCGGTCTGTCGGCCAACGCTTTCGCCGAGGATCGGGCGCAGAGCCTAGCGGCGGGCATGAATGATTACCTGACCAAACCGGTTGACCGGCAGCAGCTGTATCAGACGTTGGGGCGTTACCTGCCTGGTTAATCAGGGCGCTCGCTGATTTGTTACTGAATGATGATGGCGCTTGCGCCTGACTCGGCCGTTTTGTAGCCTCGATCACGTTTTCAGGTCGAACCAGTGCGACCCGGAGGTGAGGCATGAACGCGCGTGAGCTGCTGGATGCCGAGGAGCTGGCCCTGCTGGGCGAGGTGCTGCTACCACCCGCCGATGCCGATGCCGACGCGCCGCTGCCGGTCAATCTGCCTTTTGGCCAGTTGCTGTTGCCGTTGATGGAGCGGGCCGATCACCTGCTGCTGGTGGCCAGTTATCGCCACCATCTGCTGCGTTTTCCGGTACGCCTGCAGCGCGATGAATTTGGCCGGCCGACGCTGGCCATTGATGCCCCCGAGATCCTGGAAACCGGCCCTACCCTGCGCAACTGGCGGTTACAGCCACTGGCGCCGCTGCGCCTGCTCGACCCCCATGGCAACGACATCCAGTTGCGCATTCACGATCTGTCGGTGAGCGGTTTGTCGCTGGAGTTTGATGACCCGCAGACCATCCCTGAGCAGCTCAATCTGCAGCTGGAACTGCCTGAGTGCGGCACCCGTCTGCCGCTGGCTGCCGCCCGCGTCCGTCATCTGGATGGGCAGCGGGTGGCTTACCGGTTGCAGCCCGGCGATGAGGCGCTGGCCGAGCGGCTGCGCTGGTTTCTGTTCCAGCAGCATCGGGCGCTGCATGGCGGCGATCTGGAGCTGCAGGTGGCCTGAGGCTCACCACATCAGATCGTCGGGCACCACAAAGGCGGCGTAGGGGTCATCCTCGCTGCTTTGGTTATTGGCCTGCAGCTGGTCGTTGCAGAGCACGATGTAGCTGGCGTCGCGTTCACGCACTTTGCTCGCCACCCCGGTCGGCACCAGCTCGTAGCGCTCATCCAGCACCACGATCGACAGGTTGCCGAGGGCCAGCTGCTGCTGCAGCTTGGCGGTGACATGGATGGTTTTGACCTTATTGAGGTGGGTGAAGTTGTAAGCGATATCGCCGCGCCGCCGGTCGACCTTGTTGCTGTCGATTAACTGGCGGATCTGGGCGATCACCGCCTTGCGCTCCGCCTCCTCCTTGATCTGACGGTTGAGCTCACGGTCGCGTTCCAGCTTCTGCTGGCGCGCCGCTTCGGCCGCAGCTTTGGCCTCATCAACCGTCTCCAGCTTGTGCTTGCGTGCGTGCTTCTGGCTGTCGTACTGCTCTTTCTTCACCGTCTTGGCTTTTTTGGCATCCACCAGACCGGCTTTAAGCAACTGTTCCGCCAACGACTTGGCCATCACCACCTCCAACGCTGTTTAAGGCGCAGATGATAGATCAGCCATAGTGCTGCGAGCCACGGCCGGATGGCCGCCAGCCGGCGCTTATGGCAACACTTTGTTGAGGCCTCAGGGTTGCCGCCACGGCCACGACCGACCAGAGTGTAAGCATGCCCCTGCTCTGGAACCTGCGCCATGGTCCGTTGCTCGTCGTTGCCCTTGGTTCTCACCTTGCTGCTGGCCTGGCCGGCCGTCCATGCCGCTCCCAAGCAGCCGGCACCTACAGTGCCGCCGGCTGATGTCAGCCATTCGGCGGCGCTGGCGGCCGCCATTAACAACCCGCTACGCAGCGAAGCGCAGCGCGCCCGCGATCCGGCGCGTCATCCGCAGCAGACGCTGGAGTTTTTTGGCATCCGCCCGCAGATGACGGTGGTTGAGATCTGGCCCGGCGGCGGCTGGTACACCGATATCCTCGCTCCTTATCTGGCGGGCCAGGGGCAGTACATTGCGGCCCATTTCCCTGCGGCCAGCCCGGTTGACTATTTTGCCCGCAGCCGTGCCGCCTTTGAGGCCAAGCTCAAAGCCAGTAGCGGCTACGCACGAGTCAAAGTGGTTGATTTTGCCCCGCCCGAGCAGGTGAGTCTGGCGCCGCCGGCATCGGTGGATGCGGTGCTGACCTTCCGTAATGTCCACAACTGGATGGCGGCTGGCAGTGAGGATGCGGCCTTTGCCGCTTTTTATGCGGCCCTCAAGCCCGGCGGGGTACTGGGGGTGGTGGAGCACCGCTTGCCAGCGGCCCGCGAGCAGGACCCCAAAGCGGCCAGCGGCTATGTGCATGAGGCGTTGGTGATCGCCATGGCGGAAAAAGCGGGCTTCAAGCTGGTGGCCCGCAGCGAGATCAATGCCAGCCCCAAGGACAGTGCCGATCATCCCCAAGGGGTGTGGACATTGCCGCCGACCTTGGCCCTCGGTGATGAGCGGCGCGACTATTATCAGGCGACTGGTGAGAGCGACCGTATGACCCTCAAGTTCATCAAGCCGTGAAGCTCAGCAAGCAAGGAGAGAGCGCGATGTTGCCAGTGATGCTGATGGCCGTAGGCCTGGGGTTGCTGCTGAGCGGTTGTGACCGGGTGGCAGAGCCACCGGCGGCGGTTGCTCCGGTGGCCGCGCCTGTGGCCACAACGCCAACCCACAGTGAGACCCCGGCGCCACTGGAAGATGGTGGCGATAGCCGGGTGATGGTCTACCACTGTGGCCCGGAGATGCGGCTGGTGGCCGAGTTCAAGGGGGATGGCATGTGGCTGTTCCTGCCGGAACAGACTCTGCAGCTGCAGCGGGTGGTCACCGCCAGTGGCGCCCGCTTCGAGGCCGATGGCGTACTGTTCTGGAACAAGGGCAACAACGCCTTGCTGGAGATTGACGGCCAGCCCCAGCCGCAGTGCGTGGCTGAGCCGCGCGAAGCGGTGTGGGAAAAGGCCAAGCTGGCTGGCGCTGATTTTCGCGCCTTGGGCCAGGAACCCGGCTGGGTGCTGGAGCTCTATCCGGAGCGGGTGGTGCTGCTGCTCGATTACGGCCAGACCCGCATCGAGGCGCCGTCGGTGACGCCGATCAACGATGGTGCCAGCAGCCGTTTCGATCTGGAGGCCGAGGGCCAGCCACTGACCATTACCCTCAAGGGCGAAAGCTGCACTGACAGCATGAGCGGTGAACTATTTGAGACGCGGGTGCTGGTCGAGTATGGCGAGCGCCTGTTCAGCGGCTGTGGGCGGCCGCTCCATTGATGGCAGCTTCGCCGGTAACGGCGAAGCCGTCGCTGTTACCCCTTGCTGGCAGCGGCCGCTTCGCTAGGCTTGCTGGCAGTTGTCGCCTGCCGGATCTCTAGCCATGACCCTAACCACCATCGCCCACACTGAACTGCGGGTCACACCGCTGGCCTACGGCTGCATGCATATCGGCGGCAGCTGGGATCAGCAGCCCGCCACTGATGACCAGCGCCGTCACGCCGCCAGCGCTTTCGATCTGGCGTGCGAGCTGGGGATCAACCTGTTCGACCATGCCGATATCTACACCCTGGGCAAATCGGAACAGCTGTTTGGCGACTGGCTGCGCGGCCACAGCGCGCGCCGCGACCGGCTGATCATTCAGAGCAAATGCGGTATCCGCTTCGCCGGCGAGCCGACGGTGGATGCGCCCAAGCGCTATGACTTCAGCTATGACCATATCGTGCGCTCGGCTGAGGCCAGCCTGCGTCGGCTGGCGACCGATTATCTCGATCTCTTTCTGCTCCACCGTCCCGATCCGCTGATGGAGCCCGAGGAGGTGGCGCGGGCCCTCGACCATCTGCATGGCAGTGGCAAGGTGCGCTACTTTGGGGTGAGCAACCATACCGCCGGCCAGCTGGCCCTGCTCCAGCATCATGTGCGTCAGCCGCTGGTGGTTAACCAGCTGGAGCTGTCGCTCAGCCATAGCCACCTGCTGGACGAGGGGAACAACGCCAACCGCAGCGATGCGCGCACGGCGCTGGCCAGCGGTACCCTCGATTACTGCCGGCTGCACAACCTCCACATTCAGGCCTGGTCGCCGCTCGGCGGCGGGCGTCTGTGTCGTAGTGACGGTTTCGATGACCACCAGCATTACCTGGCGGCCAGCCTAGTGGCGGAACTGGCTGAGGCTCACCGCTGCAGCCGCGAAGCCATAGTGCTTGCCTGGTTGTTGCGCCATCCGGCGCGGCTGCAGCCGGTGGTCGGTACCACCAACCTTCATCGCCTGCGTGCCTGTGCCGAAGCCACCGCAGTCAACCTCAGCCGCGATGAGTGGTATCGGCTGTGGCAGGCGGCCCGCGGCGTAGAGGTGCCCTGAGGGGGTGTTGGGGCCGGGTCGTGATCGGCTTCCCGGTGATGTTGCGCTGATCAGGGCATGATGGTCGGACCACCCTCGCCCTTGAGCTTAGCCATGGCCAAAACGCGCTTCTCATCCCTCGTCTGCCAGCTGTTGGCGCTGTTGCTGGTCATCGGGACCGCGGGCTGCAATTCGTCTGGTGGGGGCGACAGCACGGGCGCCATCCCTCAGCCGTCGTTGCCGGTTCGTGCGGTTGATCTCTCCTTCCTGCCGAGCCTGGAGCGGGCCGGTATCCGCTACTACGACAGTGCGGGCGTCGAGGGTGATCTGGTGCAGCGGCTCAAACAGGCTGGCGTCACCACCATCCGCCTGCGGCTGTGGAATGATCCTGCTGATGGCAGCTCCAGCCTTGAGGAGGTTGCCGCGTTCAGTGACCGCATCCGCAGCGCTGGCCTGCGCACCTGGATCACCATTCATTACTCCGATACCTGGGCGGACCCCGGTCAACAGCAGACGCCTGCCGCCTGGCAGGGGCGGACGGATGACGAACTGGCCACGGCGGTCACCCTCTTCACTCAAGAGGCATTGGCGCGGCTGGCCCCCGATTACGCTCAGATCGGCAACGAGATCGATAACGGCCTGCTGTGGCCGCAGGGTCAGCGCTGGCAGCGGCCGGACACCTTTGTCCGCCTGCTGGCGGCGGGGCTGGCTGGGGCTCGGGCCGGCAGCCCGCAGACACAGCTAATTGTGCATGCCGCTGATTACCGTCAGGCACCAGCGCTGTTTGCCAGCCTGGCGGCGCTCGATTACGACATCGCTGCCGTTTCCTACTATCCGTTGTGGCATGGCCCCGACCTGGCGGCGCTGGCCAGCGGCTTGCGCGATATCCGCCGGGTCAGTAGCAAGCCGCTGTTGATCGCCGAGACCGCCTATCCCTTTACCCTCGACTGGCAGGACAACACCACGAACGTGGTGGGCGAAGAGGGTCAGCTGGTTCCCGGCTACAGCGCCACCCCAGAGGGTCAGTTGGCCTATCTGCAGGCATTGGCCCAGATACTGACCGGCATTGATGGCGCCATTGGTTGGGGCTATTGGGGCGCCGAGTGGGTAGCCTGGGGCGGCACTGTCGGCGGCATCGACGGCTCATCATGGGAAAACCAGACGCTGGTCGACTTTGACCGCCGGCTGTTACCGGCGGTGGCTGCATTCAGCGACAGTGACTAGCCGCTGGCAGCGCCGTGCCGACCATGCAGCTGGTTCAGTCGCTGTGGTCGATAGCGCCCAGGGTCAGCAGTGGTGCGGCATCAATAGTGCTGCCACCCAGCAGGCTGGATACCCGCTCCAGGGTGGCAATGATCTGGCTCTGCTCCCACCCCTCCAGCTGGTTGAAGGCGGCCACAAACTGCTGCTGCAGCGGCGTCGGGCAGCTGGCAACCGCCTGCTCGCCAGCGACGGTCAATGACACCAGCACCTTGCGCTTGTCGTTGGCGCTGCGCTGGCGGCTGACCAGCTGCTTGGCCTCCAGCCGGTCAATGATGTTGGTGACGGTCGCCTGACTCAGGTTCATCGCCCTGGCGATAGCGCCAACGGCCAGGGGCCCCTGGGCAGCAATGGTCTGCAGCAGGATCAGCTGCGGGGTGGTCAGGCCGGCATGGCGTGACAGCTCTCGCCCATTGAGATCGATGGTACGAACGATCTGACGCAACAGCATCAAGGCGCGGGCATCGGCTTCCATAAGCGATCCAAACAGCAAGCGGGCGCCCAGTATAGCTTTGTCCCGGTCGCTACGCTCGAACCAAATCCATAGCCTATCGCTTGTTTTCGCGAGCACCACAACCCTCTACGCATCAGCTTTATGGCCATTTTGTGGCCGACTTGATTTGACAGATGCTATTCAGTCGCTAGCATGTATAGCGCCACTAAATAATAGTAAGGCTATTGATGTCTGAGATAGAGCTTCGTTGTCCAACCGCTGGTGATGCACTGGCGGTCGCCGAGCTGGTGCGCAGCTGCCCACCGCTCGATTGCAACTCGGTGTACTGCAACCTGTTGCAATGCACCCATTTCGCCGACTGCGCCGTGGTAGCGGACTGCTGCGGCAAGCTGGTAGGCAGCGTCACTGGCTACCGTTTGCCCCAGCAGCCCGAGGTGCTGTTCATCTGGCAGGTGGCGGTAGCCTCGTCGGCACGCGGCCAGGGGCTGGCGCAACGGATGTTGCAGCATCTGCTGGCGCGTGCTGGCCATGCCGAAATCCGTTATCTGGAGACCACCATCACCGCTGACAACCAACCCTCCTGGCGGCTGTTTCAGGGGCTGGCACAGCGTCATGGCTGGCCCCAGCACCAGCAGTTGCTGTTTGACTGCCAGCGTGACTTTGGCGGCCACCACCCCAGTGAGTATCTGCTCCGCCTTGGCCCGCTGACGCGGGTTGAGGTTGCGGCGTGATCCCCTTTTCTGACCAAACAGAGGCCCAATCCATGTTGACCCTGTACAAAGACCACGAATCTGCGGTGCGCAGTTATTGCCGCCGCTTCCCCCTTGAGATCGCATCAGCCGAAGGGGCCACTCTCTCCACCGCTGATGGCAAGAGCTATATCGACTTTCTGGCCGGTGCCGGCGCGCTTAACTATGGCCACAATCCGGCACCGCTGAAGGCGGCGCTGATCAACTACCTAGAGGCCAACGGCATTGCCCACAGCCTCGACTTTCATACCACTGCCAAGAGTGAGTTTCTCGCCACCCTGCAGCAGGTGATCCTGCAGCCGCGCGGCCTGGACCATGTGGCCCAGTTTACTGGCCCGACCGGCGCCAATGCGGTTGAGGCGGCGCTCAAGCTGGCGCGCAAGGTCACTGGCCGCCACAACATTGTGGCCTTCACCAATGGCTTTCACGGCTGCAGCCTGGGGGCCCTGGCCTGTACCGGTAACCAGCACCATCGCGGTGGTGCCGGCATCAACCTAGCGGGTGTCAGCCGCCTGCCGTTTGCCGGCTATCTGGATGACGATGGCGATACCCTCGCCCTGTTTGAAAAGATGCTGGCCGACCCTTCGAGTGGCCTGGATCAGCCGGCGGCGGTGATCGTCGAGACGGTGCAGGGCGAGGGCGGCTTGAACGTGGCCAGCGAGCGCTGGCTGCGCGGCCTTGCGGCATTGTGCAAGCACCACGACATGCTGTTGATTGTTGACGATATTCAGGCGGGTTGCGGGCGTACTGGCAGCTTCTTCAGTTTCGAAGCGGCTGGCATAGTGCCGGACATCATCACCCTCTCCAAATCGCTGTCTGGCTACGGCTTGCCCTTTGCGCTCACCCTGATCCGGCGCGAGCTCGATCAATGGGCGCCGGGCGAGCACAACGGCACCTTCCGCGGTAACAACCATGCCTTTGTCACCGCCACCGCTGCTCTCAACCATTACTGGCGTGATGACCGGCTGATGAGTGAGGTCGGGGCCAAGGCACAGCATGTGCGCCAGCGTCTGAATGCCATCGCCAAGCGCCATGGCGCGGGCTTTAGCGTCAAAGGCCGGGGGCTGATGGTGGGGCTGGCCTGCCCATCGGGTGAGCTGGCCGACCAAGCTGCGCGTCTGGCTTTCAAGCAGGGGCTGATCATCGAGACCGCCGGTCCCTTCGATGAGGTGCTCAAGGTGCTGGCGCCGCTGACCATTGAGCCCGAGGTGCTTGAACGCGGCCTCGATATTCTGGCTAAGGCCGTTGACCAGGCGATGGCCGCACGCCAGCGCCACGCATCCTGAAGCGGGGAGCCGAGATGATTGTCAGAACCTTGAATGAGGCCAAAGCCTCCAATCGCCGCGTGACTGCAGACAACTGGGAGAGCGTGCGCCTGCTGCTGGCCGATGAGCGTATGGGCTTCTCGTTCCACATCACCACCATCTTTGCCGGCACCGAGACCCACATCCATTACCGCAACCATCTGGAGGCGGTGTTCTGCATGCGCGGTCGTGGCGAAGTGGAGACCTTGGCCGACGGCAAGATCCACCTGATTGAGCCGGGCACCATCTACATCCTCGATCAGCATGACGAGCACTTGCTGCGGGCCAGCGAAACCCTGGAGCTCGCTTGCGTCTTCAATCCGCCGCTGGTTGGCAACGAAACCCACGACGCCGATGGCGTTTACCCGTTGCTCGCCGCTGACTGACTGTTGGCCGCCCGCTGGGGCGGCTTCGCTACCCACAAGGAGCGATCATGACCTCTCTGACCATTCCCGCCGTTTTGCCGCCGCTGCCCCCGGGCGCAGACCAGCGCTCGCCGGCCATCCACAGTGTGGAGAAGATCGGCGGCACCTCAATGAGCGCCGTCGATGCGGTGTTTACCAATATCCTGCTGGCCCCGGCCAATCGCCATCACCCCTATCAGCGTGTATTTGTCGTGTCTGCCTATGGCGGCGTTACTAACAGCTTGCTGGAGCATAAAAAAACCGGCGAGCCCGGCGTCTATGCCTGTTTTGCCGCCAACGATGGCAGCCAGGATTGGGAAGCGGCTCTGGCCGCCGCTCTGGAGCGGATGCTCAACATCAACAGTGAACTGTTTGCCGCTGGGGAGCAGCGGTTGGCCGCCGACCGCTTTATCAGTGAACGGGTCGGTGAGGTGCGCCACTGCCTGACCGATCTGCAGCGGCTGTGCGGTTTTGGCCATTTTGACATGGGCGAGCAGCTGGGCCGGGTGCGTGAGATGCTGGCCTGCCTGGGTGAGGCCCATAGCGCCTTCAACACCGTGCTGTTGCTCAACCTGCGCGGCGTCAATGGTCGCTTTGTCGATCTCACCGGTTGGCGCGGTGATCAGCAGCTGAGCCTGGAGGCGCGCATTGTCGACGCTTTCAAAACCATAGATCTGGCCACTGAACTGCCGATCGTGACCGGCTACGCCCATTGCCGTAATGGCTTGATGCACAGCTATGACCGTGGCTACAGCGAGATCACCTTCAGCGCGCTGGCGGCCGTTACCGGCGCGCGTGAGGCGATCATCCACAAGGAGTACCACCTCTCCAGCGCCGATCCGCTGCTGGTAGGCCCCGAGCTGGTGGTGCCCATTGGCCGCACCAACTATGACGTGGCCGATCAGCTGTCGCTGCTCGGGATGGAGGCGATCCACCCGCAAGCGGCGCGCCGCCTGCGCCAGGCCGGTATTCCGCTGCGCATCAAGAACACCTTTGAACCCGACCACCCCGGCACCCTGATCGATGCCGACTACCGCTCGCAGCGCCCCTGCGTCGAGATCATTGCCGGGCGCTCGCGGCTCAATGCCGTCACCATATTCGACCATGAGATGGTGGGCCAGCGTGGTTATGAGCAACGGCTGATGGCGCTGATCGAGCGTAGCAGTCTGGTGTTGGTCGCCCGCGATCACAATGCCAACAGCCTCACCCTTTACTTGGCCGGGCCGCTGGCCACAGTGCAGCGGCTGAGCACCGAGCTGCAGGAGCAGCTGCCAACAGCCACCATCAGTGGCGCTCGGGTGGCTGCCGTGGCCGCCATTGGCTCAGATCTGCGCCGTACCGGGCTGCTGGCCCAAGCGGTCGAGGCACTAGCTGCGGCGCGTATCGGCGTGCTGGCGGTGCAGCAGTCCTGCCGTCAGGTGGAGATCCGTTTCATGGTCGCTGATGCCGACTATCAGGCGGCGGTGCGGGTGCTGCATCGTGCGCTGGTAGAGTGCCACAACCACGGCGAGGCGATATGCGCCGCCTGATGCTGCTGGGGCTGTTGCTGCCGCTGCTGGCGGCCGCCGGCCCCACCACCACCGATGGTGAGGCGGTCGATGCGCGGATTGAGCAGCTGGCGGCGCCGTTGTACAGCCCCTTTGTTGAACGCTATGTGCTGGATGAGCTGCGCGCCCTGCGCAGTGAACTCCTGGCCCAGCAGGCCGATTACCGCGAGCGCATTGCCCTGCTGGAAACGCGCACCAGTGAGCGACTCAGTGACCGTCAGCTGCGGCTGTCTGACACGGTGGTCGGCTATGCCAGCAACACCATCACCTACTTTTTTTATGTGATCGCCGGTATTTCGTCGGTGCTGATCATCCTCGGCTGGACCAGCCTGCGCGATTTCAAGGAGCGCATGCAGAACCTGGCAGAGCGCGAAGTAGGGCGCCTGATCGCAGAGTATGAACAGCGGCTCGCGCGGGTCGAAGAGCAGCTTTCGGCCAAAACTCGCCAGATCCAGCGCAATCAGGAAAACTTGGCCATCACCAATGAGATCCACGCGCTGTGGCTGCGCGCCAGCCAGGAGAGCAGCGCGCAGACCAAGATCGCGGTTTATGACCGCATTCTAAAGCTGCGCCCGGACAGCCCTGAGGCGCTCAGCTACAAGGCCGATGCAGCGCTGGAGCTGGGAGAGCCACAGTGGGCCATCAGCCTCAGTCTGCAGGCGCTGCAGCTGGATGCCGACAACGGCCATGCCCACTATCAGTTGGCCTGTGCCCACGCGGCGCTGGGGCAGACCGCCGAGGCCCTGAGCTACCTGGGCCGCGCCATTGATCTGGCCGACAGCTACCGACTGGATGCTGCCAGCGATAGCTCACTGTTGGCACTGCGCGAGCTGCCAGCTTTTATCGAGCTGGTCACCCCCCACCGCGAGGAATCCACATGACCCTGACCTTTGTCGCCACCCTGCTGCTATTTGTAGCGGTGGGGTTGGCGGCCAGCCGCCGCGCTCGTCACCACCGTCAAGATTACTATCTGGCAGGTCGCTCAGTGCCGCCATGGCTGGTGGCACTATCGGCGGTGGCCACCAACAACTCCGGCTACATGTTTATCGGTGTCATCGGTTACACCCTCTATGCCGGCTTTGCCGCCATCTGGTTGATGGCAGGGTGGATCTGTGGCGATTTCATCGCCTCGCTGCATGTCCATCGGCGGCTGCGGGCGGCAGCGGCCCGCACGGGCGAGGTGACCTACGGTGGGCTGCTGGCCAACTGGTATGGTCACCCTTTTGTCCGTTTGCGCCGGCTTAGCGCGCTGGTCACCCTGCTGTTTTTGGGCAGCTATGCCGCCGCCCAGCTGCTGGCGGGCAGCAAGGCGCTGCATGTGTTGCTGGGCTGGCCATTGGCGGCTGGCGCCGTGGTAGCCGCGGCGGTGGTGCTGGCCTACTCGCTGGCGGGCGGTATTCGCGCCTCGATCTGGACCGATGCGCTGCAGTCACTGGTGATGATCGCCACCATGGGCGGCTTGCTGTGGGTGGCGGTGGCCAGTCTGGGTGGCCCCGGTCCCGCCTTCGACCAACTGCTGGCGGTGCCCGGTTATGCCGATCCTCTGCCCCCCGATCTGGCCCTGCCGGGGTTGGCCGGGTTACTGCTGTTCGTGGCCGGTTGGCTGGTGGCCGGCTTTGCCGTGGTCGGTCAGCCCCACATCATGGTGCGTTTCATGGCCCTCAATGATGGCAAGCGCATGACTACGGTCCGTCTCTGGTATTACAGCTGGTTCATTCTGTTCTATCTGGCGGCCACCGCCGTGGGCCTGCTAAGCCGACTGGTGCTGGGGGCGGAGCTGGCCGACCCCGAGCTGGCGTTACCGACCATGGCGTTACAACTGCTGCCGGCGCCGCTGGTGGGGCTGCTGCTGGCCGGTATCTTCGCCGCCACCCTGTCGACCGCCGATTCGCTGCTGCTGGCCTGCTCGGCAGCCTTGACTCAGGATCTGCCTAGGCAACGGCTGGAGCGCCCGCTGTGGCTGAAGCTGGCCACCCTCGGGGTCACCCTGCTGGCGCTGACCATCGCCCTGTCTGGCAGCGACAGCGTCTTTACCTTGGTGATCCTGAGCTGGGGAATTCTGGGTAGTGCCTTTGCGCCCCTGCTGCTGGTCTACTGCGCGGGTGGACGGCCGTCTGAACGACGGGCGATCGCCATGCTGCTGGTGGGGGTTGGGGTCGCGCTGCTGTGGCGCCATCTGGGCTGGCATCAGGCATTGTTTGAAGGGCTGCCGGCCGCCATCGCCAGCCTGCTGCTGTACCGCTGTTGGCCTGCCACGAAGGCCCCGGCGCCGGTCACGCTGGGCGGCGACTCGCAAACCAGCGCCTAGACTCTTGGGGCTGGCCCTGCTTTTGCACAGCAGCGCTGAACCCGCGTTTCAGTCAAAGGGCTGACGCAATCAATCTGAACCAGAGGATGACCCCATGATCGTCAGCGAATTGATCCCCGGCGTAGCCAGCGACCAGTGCACCGCCGCCGTATTGCAGGAGATCGGCTTGAATCAGCCGGCTGGTGCGGTCGGCTATATGGTGTTTCGCACCCAGTGCGGTGGCAAAGAGTTTCTCTGCTGCTGGGCAGGGGGCACCATCAACGAAGGGCGGCTGTCGCTGACACCGATCGGCATTGGCGCGCTTGAAGCCCTGTCGCGGGTTGAGGCGGATAGCCGTGAAGGGATCGATGCCTTTGCCATCGATGCTGATAGCGCGGCTGAGTTGCAGGCCAAAGTGGCTGCCATTTTTGCTGAACTGCCGGACCGTTCGCGGGTCTGCTTTGTCGGTGATGTCGCCGGCAAACTGCGCGAGATACTGCCGCAGGCGTTTAACGTGCAGAACTGGCAGACGCTGGTCGGCTGATTACAGCTTGCCCGCCAGTTCGCGGTAGAGGGCGATCGCATCGGCGCGCGTCAGCGCGTTGCTGATGCGGGCCTGACCGGTGGATGAGCGGACCGCGACGTTATACATCGCGGTGTCTTCATCGCTGCTGTCGCTGCTGGCCCCAGCGGTGGGGGATGCGCCTGCCGTTGTTACCGCGGCTGCCTCACCCTGGCGCGACAGCGTGCGGAAATCGATACCAGCGCTGGCGGCGGATACCAGATTGCCAATGGCCATGGGGTGCTCCTTGCTTACTCCTGTGGCAGATTATGGCTCTCTGTGCGTTTTTCGTACAGTCGAAGTTACTCGTTGTCCAGCTCGGTCGGCCGCTCCTCAAGGCCAGTTTCGGCAGCGGTGCGGCTCATGGTACGCATCAGCAGCCCCAGTTTCTTTACCTCTATCGCCAACGGCAGATCCCAATCGCTGCGGTCACGTAGGGCATCGAGGGTCAGCATCAGCTCCTGCACATAGGGCACGAAGCGGTCCGAACGGGTCTCAAAGCCGGCATCAGCGCGGAAAATGGCGCTGAACTGGGCGCGCCCCTGAGCGCGCAGGGCGACGAGCGCCGCATCCAGCCGTTGGGCGTCGAGCAGGGTCTGCTCCAGGGTGGCCGCCAGTTGCGGCCAGATGGGGG
>JAGOCY010000211.1 GCA_017998495.1 Corallincola sp. | reverse complement strand
GTGTCAGCCACGTCACGGAGGATAAGCCATGCGTCTGTTAAGCGTTCTGCTGGCCATGCTGGCGTTTCAGGTGGTGGCCACCACCCCGCAACTGCAGCTGGTGGCGGCGGCACGCAGCCAGATCGGGGTAACCGTCAGCTATGACCCCAGCTACCGTCAGCTGGGTTACCCGGGCGGCGATGTGCCGATCGACAGTGGCGTCTGTACCGAGCTGGTGATCCGCGCCCTGCGTCAGGCCTGGCAGCTGGATCTGCAGCGGGAAGTGCATGAGGAGATGCGCCAGCACTTTGCCAGCTATCCGCAGCAGTGGGGATTGCGCGGGCCGGATCGCAACATCGACCACCGCCGCGTGCCCAATCTGCAGACCTGGTTCAAGCGCCGCGGTTACAGCCTGCCGTTATCGGCCGACGCCAACCAGTTCCAGCCCGGCGATCTGGTGACAGTGACAGTACCGCCCCATCTGCCGCACATCATGCTGGTCAGTGACAGGCGCAACGCCCACGGCATACCGCTGGTGATCCACAACATCGGCGGCGGCACCCGCGAAGAAGATCGGCTGTTTGAGTTCAAGCTGACCGGCCATTACCGGCTGCGGCCACCGGGCTGATCAGCGACTGCGGGCCACCTTGGCCAGTATCCGGTCAAGCGCCGAAGTGACCTGCTCAATGCTGATGCGGGCCATCAGATCGTCACCCCGGTTACGCTTGCCCCAGCGATGCGCGGCGGCATCACCGCCACTCTGCTCGGCCAACACCTGCTCGTACACTGAGACCACTTCGGCGTGGGGGGCGAGCGGTCCGGTGCGGGCCGGATTGGAATGGGCGTAGAGGCCGAGGGCTGGCGTGCCCACGGTAGCCGCCATATGCAGTGGCCCGGTGTCCGGGGCCACCACCACCGTCGCTTCCGCCATCAGCGCCAGCAGCTGCTTAAGGCTGGTATCGCCCACCCGATTATCCACTTCAAACAGGCAATTGGCGGTAATGGCCGATGCCAGCTGACGCTCCATCAGCGATGGCCCGCCGCAGATCATCAGGCTCATCCCCTTCTGGGCGGCATGGGTCAACAGCGCCGCATAGCGCTCGGGCAGCCAGTTACGTTCGGCCTTGCTGGCCGCCGGGCAGAGCAGCAACAGCGGCCGACCATCTTGCTGCAGTGCCGCCCAGCGGCGGGTGGCACTATCCAGCGGCATCTGCCAGCGTGGCCCGTTCCAGGCCAGGCCGAGGGTGCGAACAAAGGCGGCAAAGCCATCAATGACATGGGGACCAGCGGCGGACAGCGCCTTGGCATTGGTCACCAGCCACTGCCCTTCGCGTGCCCGTTTACGCTCAAAGCCAAGACGGATGCGCGCCGGAATGGCCAAGCTGAGCCAGCTGGCACGGGCTGCCACCTGCATCATCAGCAGGGCGTCAAAACGGCGGCCGGCAAAGTGGCGACGTAGCGCCCACCAGCCGCGCCAGCCGCTCTTTTTGTCGTAGACCACCAGCTCCACACCGGGCAGCCCGGCCAGCAGGCTGGCCTCGACCTTGCCCACCACCCAGCTGATGCGGGTATCCGGCCACTGCTGCTGGATCGCCTGCACCACCGCCACCGCATGGCAGACGTCACCAATGGCCGATAGCCGCAGGATGCAGAGGGAAGTGGGTGGAGCAGTAAAGGGCAAGGCACTAGGGCGGGTCATCGACAGCCTGTGATGGGCGACCACTAAGGGGTACATTATGCGCACCCCCACCCACCGGGACAACGCAGCATATGGAACTGCGCGCCAGCGCTAACAGCTGGCTTCTCTGGAACCCGCAGCGCCTCGATCAGATCGAACCTTGGCAGTTTGATGCTCACCAGTGGCAACAGCGCGGCCTGCTCCAGGCCACCCCCGGCGGCCGTGGCGGCAGCCACTTCATCAGCCATGCTGGCGGCGACTGGGTAGTGCGTCACTACTGCCGCGGCGGTCTCATCGGCAAACTGGTACGCGACCGCTACCTGTTCACCGGGTTAAAGCAGAGCCGCGTCTACCGCGAGTTTGCCCTGCTCGAACAGATGCGGGCGCTGGGATTACCAGTGCCAGTGCCACTGGCCGGACGGCTGCAGCGCCACGGGCTGCTGGCCTCGGCAGATCTCATTACCGAGCGGGTGGCAGGCGCCCGCGACTGGGTCAGCTGGCTGTTGGAGGCACCACTCGAGCACGGCTTGTGGCGCGAACTGGGGCGACTGATCGCCCGCTTCCACCGCCACGGCATCTGGCACGCCGATCTCAACCTGCGCAATATCCTGCTCGATGGTCAGGGCCAGCTCTATCTGATCGATTTTGATCGTGGTCAGCAGCGGTCGCCAGCCCAGCAGTGGCAGGCCGACAATCTGGCGCGGCTGCGCCGCTCCTGTCTCAAGGAAGCGGCCAAAACCCCGGCCATCCACTTTGCCGACAGTGCCTGGCTGGCGCTACTGCAGGGTTATCAGGACTGACAGCGGCTGGGGGCCACCAGTGGCTGCCAGCCGCACTGCACCAGTAGCGGTTGCCAGTGGTCGGGCGGTGCCACCTCAAGACTGAGCCGCTCGCCCGTCAGCGGGTGCGGCAGCTGCAGCTGATGGCTGTGCAGCAGCAGGCCGGGCACCCCCAGCTGGTCGCGGATAAAGCGGTTATGTTTGTTATCACCATGGTTGACGTCACCCAGGATCGGATGGCGCAGATGGGCCAAGTGGCGGCGCAACTGGTGACGACGGCCGGTCAGCGGCTGCAGTGCCACCAGGCTGTAGCGCGCCGTCGGATAACGGCCAACGGCAAAGGGCAACTCGGCCTGAGCCAGCGTCTGCCAGCGTGATTGGGCCGGCTGGGCCTCGCGGTCGCGACTTCCGGCAACGCGGCGGTCGGCCATCGGCACCAGCGGGTAATCGATCTCACCGGCGCCCTGCAGATGGCCACGGGCCACCGCCAGATAGCTTTTGTGCACCTGGCCGCCCTGCCAGTCGGCGGCCAGTTTGGCCGCCAGCTCACCAGAGGTGGTCAGCGCCATCAAGCCGGAGGTGGGGCGGTCGAGGCGATGCACCGGGAACAGATGCTGGCCCAGTTGATCGCGCAGGGTCTGCAGCAGAAAGACCGTCTCACCATCGGCCACCCGCGAGCGATGCACCAGCATGCCGGCCGGTTTGTTGACCACCACCAGCGCTTGATCGCGGTAGACCAGCTGCAGTGGCGCAGGGCTCTGGTCGCCATTGCGATCAGCGTTCGCCAGCGGTTGATTCACTGTGGGGCCACCCACAGATCCAGCGCGCGAATGGCGGCAAAAAGGACGGCCGATTGATCATCACGAGGCCAGCTCATCTCGGCCATCGGCAGCAGCTGGAAATAGGGCAGTGGCTGGCCGCCATCGAGCAGCGCGTGGCAGCGTGGCAGAAACAGAAACTGCAGCCAGCCCTCAAACGGCAGAGTGTCGCAACAAAAAGGCTGGCTGCTGGCGAGCGCTTCCGGCGGTGGAGCCACATTGGCCCAGCGCTGACTCTGCTGCAGGGCCTCGGCCAGCGCCAACAGCAGCTGGCGCTCCGTCGATAGCGGGCTCATCACAGGTTGCCCGAATCATCGCCGGGCTGTTCATCAGCCAGCATCACCGCCACCGCGCAGGGGCCGCGATCATTGCTGCCCTTGCAGAAGGTCACCGCATCACCGGGGCGCAAGTCGCTGAAATCGGCATTCTCCAGCTCGGCATGGAAGAAGAAGATGGTCGAGCCGCCCTCCTCCGGGGCGATAAAACCAAAGCCCTCTTTCAGGCTGTGAATGCGCCCTGCCTGACGCGGCCCGGCCGTCGGCGGAGCCACGGCAACCACCTCGTCGCGTACCCGTAGCTCACGCGGTGGCACAAACAGGCCATTGACCAGGGCATCGGCCCGGCTGCCAGCACCATCCATCAGCTGGTGCATGGCCACCGGATAAGAAGCCTCATCCAGCAAACGGGCCGCCGTGCGAGTTTCCCGCTCATTGCCGTTCTGGTCGATGTAGCTGAACTCCCACGACAGCACCATCACCCGCGAGCCGAGGGTGTTGAGCTTGCGCACCAGCGGCAGAAAATCGCCATCGCCGGCCACCAGCACCACCACATCGAAGCG
>JAGOCY010000210.1 GCA_017998495.1 Corallincola sp. | reverse complement strand
AGTTCGGCACGAAGCTCTGGCGTCTGCTCGGTTAACCACTGCTGCTGTCGACGCTGGCGCAGTTGGGCGTCGTGTTGTGCCTGTGCCTGGCGTTCGCTCAGCAGGCCGGCTCCGCGCCGTTGCAGCGATCGGGCGCCGGCAAACGCAGCAGCCCCCAAGCCCAATGTCGCCAACGCGGTCCAGCCCAGCGGCGTGGCTCCCACCAGTGTCATGCCAACGGCAGCGGCCCCTTTGGTCAGCAGCGGAATGGTGGTTATGCCGGCCCAACTGGCCACAGAGGTGGCGACAGAGGGCCCGGCAAGGGCGGCACCAACCGCCGCCAACCCCGGAGTCAGCGCCGATACGGAGGCTTTGCTGTTAGCACGCGACATAACGTTCTCCTTTGAACAGGGTGCGAAAGATCTCGATCAGATGGGTCAGCCACTGGTAGGCCAAGGTGACAGCGCCACCCACATAGCCACGCCCCTGGTAGCCCGGATCGCGATCCAGCTTGCGACCCGTACCAATGGCGAAGGGGGCCGCGATCACCGCCAGTGGCAGCGCCAGAAACGAGCCGATCAGCGGCACGGCGCTCACCAGGGCATAGAGTCCAGCCAACACGGCGATGCCTGTGGCTAACCCCGGATGACGCAGCGTGAACTGCTGCAGCTGGTGACAGATCACCCGCCCCACCTCAACCACCCGGCCACCAATCAGCAGGGTTTTGTCCAGCAACGCTTCCAGGTCCAGTGGCGAATCACCGCCCAGACTGTTGCCCCGAGCCCAGCTGCGCAGCGTCTCGGGATCACTGTGGCGCGCTTCCGCCTCCAGCAGGGCGAGCTGGATCGCGGCACGGGCGGGCCGGTGGTTTGATTGCTGTCGAGGGTTGCTGGTCATGGTCCTGTTCTCCGCTGTGGTTGACGACGCAACTATGACGAAGAACGGCAGGAGCGGAGCGGGGCAAAAGCTTTTGCCGCCAGCGGCAGGGTCTGGCAGGGCTGATGATTCATGGGTCAGCCAACCACAAGGAATACCCCATGACGAGCACGACCACCAAATTGATCCTGGTAATTCTGGTGCTGGGCGCGATCAGCAACCTGCTCAGCGGGCCGGCCGGATGGGTACTGCTGGGGCTCACCGCAACCGGGGCGATCCTGTTCTACCCCAGCCAAGTGATGGCGTTGATCAACACCCTGATCGGTCTGGCACTGTTGTCGCTGGCGCTTAAATACTGGTTTATCTCGCTGCCAGCACTGGCGGTCTATGGCCTAGTGCGCGCCGCTCGCAACACCCCACCCCGCACTCCCGAAGCAGTACCGAGCACCAGCACAGAGGTTGTGCCGCCACCGTCAGGCAGAGCCTTGCCTCCGCCCGAGTGAAGAACCACGAGCCAATAACCATAGATTGACAAAGACACGACATGAAAAGGCCGCCCTTAGGCGGCCTTGCTGTTAACCAAGTAGCTTGAGCAGTTCCTTGAGTTTGGCATTGTCGCGGATTTTCGTATTCCAGTGCTTTTTGGCAATGGTATCCGCCAACTCGCGCAGTTGCTGCTTTTCATCCACGGTGCCGTTAGCAGCCACAAACTCAACAGTCTCTTTGAGCAATATGCGCAGCGGCCCGGAAATATTTCGATTCTCAGCGGTTAGTGCAGAATCATCGGCCCTCAGTCGCAGCGACCATATCGACTTTCCAGAATCCGTCAATTGGGCCATTTCTGCCTTGCTACGCTCCGCAGCTTTAGCCTCATTGGCTTTGGCTGCCAGCTTGGCGAACGACAAAGGGTCTGCGTCACTCAGCCGCGTCATGGTGCCGTAACCAGCGGCCGTTTTCGCGCCCGCTCCGATAAAGGCTAGCGCTTCCTCCAGTGCAACCAGAACTCGACCAAGCAGCGGCGAGTTTGGTTGACTCCGATGGGCGATGGTGAATACAAAGCGGGCATTGCGAACCGCCAAAAAGGTTACCGGGATGGGTGAGTGCCAATCTGCCGGAACTTTTTGGGCATCATCGGCCCGAGCCTTGTCACCTTGGGCGTACCATTCGCCCATATGGGGAGTCATGACATCCTGAATAACTTCAGGGCAACCAACCGGCAAAGCATCAAAGAAGATGATTTGGCCCGCCCGCAAGGGTTCTTCCTCACGCTTGTTGCCAAAAATCTCCAGGAGCTCCTCCTCCGAAAACAGATCACACCACTGCTCCAGATAGCCCCGCAGCATTCCCTTGATCGAGGACGCAGGCAGATAGGGCGTGCCTAAGGTGTGGTGCCAAGTGAAGCCATTTTCGAGAGGGTGCGATTCGCCAAGACCAGTCACAAAATGCCAGTCAGTAGCACAGGTCATTCCCACGCCGCCCAAGGCCGTGATCAGAGCAACTTGGGCATCAATACGCTTGCGCGTTTTCTGACTGACATCTTGCCTAGCGGTGATCCACGCCATGGGATGGGCAGTGCTCGGTTCGCCATCGGCCTTCTTGGTGACCTTGGTATCCAACTTCCAGTCAGGGTCGTAGCCACCGAAAAAGCGATCAAACAGCAGCCCTTTGTGGGCTCCAGCGGTCATCAAGAACTGGCTAACGTCACCCAGTTCTCGATAAAGCGGAAGTCGTTGCAGATAGCTGGCCATGGCCATTACTCCTGAACGGTCAGCATGGCGCGCGCAAACTTGCGCAGCCATACCAGCATGGCCAAGGCCTCAGCCTGGGCCAGACGATAGGTTTGCATATCACAGCTAGTCAAACCTTCGATCAGCGTCGGCTTGCTCAACTGAGCCCTAAACTCTTGGCGTAGCCACTCCTGCAAACACTCATACGCCCAGTGCCAACCAACCTCCCGTTCCTTTTTGGACAAAGCGAAGGCCATCGCCTGACCAATGCCATTACGTTGAATATATGACGGAATGGCGTTGGCTACAGTCTTGTACTTCTTTACCTCATCGTCAGGCCTACCGACTTTGGCCTGCACCTTGGACAGGGCAAAAGCCGCACGCCGTTGGCTAATGGTTTGATTGGCCATGATCAACCCTCCACCCGGGTGACATGAAACCAGCCCATGCCAGTCGTCTCGTTGGCTCCTACCTGCAGGTAGGGAGTGGCGCCAAACAGCATCTCCCAGCCACTATTCAGCAGGGCTGAAGCGGATTCAGCTGTGCCACTGCGAGAGGCAGTAGCTCCCAACAGCACGTACATGCCAGTTTCGGGTGGTAGCGACTCCTCGTACCACAGGGCTCCGGGGAGCACCGTTTTGGTTTTCGAGTCGATCGCAATATGTGGGTGAACAGGAATGGCGGCCGAACAGAGATGCGCAAACATGTCATCACTGATAACGGTCAACTGCTGCTTTAACTCTGCAGCCATATCTGGGTGGAATGCAGCCAAGGTTTCGGCCCATTTGCCAACCTCAGGTTCCACCTCGGTTTTGAATCGATACTCTTCCAGATACAAGCTGCTGTCACAAGCAGTAGCAACCAGCGCGGTTGCATCCTTGGTCTTGGCCTGCCAAGAGTCAATACCGGGCAACGCCTTGGCACCCACGCGGGCCACATCACGGCTCAAGCGGCGCAAAATGGCCGGACAGGTTACCAGCCGGGTATGGGTGGTCAGCGAGCGAATTGGCAGCCACAGCAAACGCGCATCAGACACCATCCAGGAGCCCGCAAAGATCTGGTCTGCGGTTGCGCCCTTGCCAAGATGCTCCGGGCCAAAGAGCGTATTGACCAGCGCCTGACTGGAGCTGCGCAAATCGGCGGCAGCTCGCATTGCTCCCTTCAACGATGAACCGTACACCACCGGATAACCCGTGTGCGCCTCGCGCTGAATGGGCAGATCCACTGCGCCATCGGTATCACCACTGCCGGCATGTACACTGGTTTGTGACACCAGACCCAACAACATGAAATCCTGCTTAGACATCTCGATTCTCCCGTATTAATTCTTCCACCAGCCAATGACCACTTGGCCCTGGCCGAAATCATCACCGCCCCAACAGGCGCCGTGCAGTAGCTCAGTCAACTTCGCCCATGGCATATCTGGCATGTCACAAAACAGCGTGGTGCCAGCCATCAGATAGCTATGCATAGGCTTAGGTCGGTTAGCTGCGACATCCCAGCCCCCGCGT
>JAGOCY010000209.1 GCA_017998495.1 Corallincola sp. | reverse complement strand
CCTGCGGCCAGGGCGAGGTACGCGCCGCCCAAGTCACCGCCATGCTTGGTACTGCCCGGCGTGAGGGGGTCGCTCAGCTGGTGCGGCTGCTGCTGGCTGGCGATGCCGACGGGGTCATGGCCCAGGTCGAGCAACTGGCGGCTCAGGCGGTCGGCTTTGAGCGGTTGCTGACCCAACTGGCGGAAGCGATGCATCGCCTCGCCATGATCCAGTTTCTGGGCCAAGCCCCCGGACTGCTGTCTGAGGCGCCGTGGCCGAGCTTGGCCAGCCAGGTGGCGCCCGAAGTGGTGCAGCTTTATTACCGCCTGTTCCTGGAAGGGCGGCGCGAGCTGCCGTTGGCCCCGGACCCGCGCATTGCCGTGGAGATGACGCTACTGCGGGTGCTGGCGTTTCGCCCGCAAGGGGGCATAGGGCGGCCGGCAGCAGTGCTGCCAGAGCTGGATGCGCCCAGTGCCTTGAGTGATCAGCAGGCGGCCATCGAAGCGGAAGCTGAAATATTGGCGGGCCGGTCGCAGCCAACGCCAGCGGCGATGCCGTCGTCAGTGCCATCGCCACTACCAATGGCGCGACCACAGCCGCGCCCTGAGCCGGCTCAAGCCGTTGCGTCGCTCCCGGCCCAGGCAGTAACGCCGGCGCCAGCCGCACCCGTGGTGGCGCCGCAGTCGCCGTTGGTGGCTAACAGTGATACCGCCTCGGTATTGCGTGGCCTGGCGGCGCTACGTGGCCACCAAGGTGGTGACGAGGACGGTCCAAAAAAGCCTGAGCGGCCAGCGCCGGCGGCGCTGGCCATCAACCTCAGCAAGCCCGATCTGCCACCACCCGTCGCGGAAGCCGCAAAAGTGGCAGCAGCAGCGGCTAGCCCTGCACGGTCGCCAGTGCGCCAGGACCCGGCGTTTAGCGATGATCCGCCCTGGGATGACGACGATCTGCCAGCCATGGATGACGCCAGCGAACCCGACCCCGGGTTGTGGTTTGCTGCCGAGGCGGACAGGGCGCCGGCTGCTGCCGTGACCACGGCGCTCGCGCCTGAGCCGCTGGTTGCCGCGCCAGCCGCCCACCATGAGGTCGCAGTTCCTTCCTCTCCTCCACCACGCCCGCTGGCGGTAGCTGAGGGGCAGGCAGAACCGCGCTGGTTTGATTGGGTGGGCCAACTCGGTGTTCATGGCTTGACCCTGCAGCTGGCCCTCAACAGCGAACTGCTACGCACCGACAGCGGCTGGAAACTGCAGGTGATGGCCGAACAGCAGCATCTGCTCGACAGCCGCCGGCTGGATGAGCTGGCTGCGGCATTGGCGCCCCTGCTCGGTGCGCAGCCCGTACTGGCGGCCAGTGTCGGCCTGCCATTGACTGAAACACCGGCCCAGCGCCGCCAGCGTGAGCTGGCCGAGCGGCGACAGCAGGCGCTGGTGGCGATGGAGGCGGATGCCACCGTACAATTTTTCCGTAGCCAGGGTGAGGCCGAGCTGCAGCTCGACAGTCTGACCCTGCGTTGAACCCCAACCGGCCGGCGCTTGGCGCTGGCCAGTAACCAACAAAGAGAGTCGCGATGTTCAAAGGCAATATGGGCAACCTGATGAAGCAGGCCCAGCAGATGCAAGAGCGGATGCAGAAGATGCAGGTCGAGATCGCCGCCGCCGAAGTGACCGGCGAAGCGGGTGGCGGCATGGTCAAGGTGGTGATGACAGGTGGCCACAGCGTGCGTCGGGTCAGCATCGATCAGAGCCTGATGGGTGACGACAAGGAGATGCTGGAGGATCTGATCGCTGCCGCCTGCAACGATGCCGCCCGCCGCGTTGAGGAGATGACCAAGGAACGGATGTCCGGCGTCACCGGCGGCCTGCCGCTGCCTCCCGGCTTCAAGATGCCGTTCTGAGATGGTGCTGACGCCCCATCTGCGCGCGCTGATTGAGGCCCTGCGGGTGTTGCCCGGGGTGGGGCCGAAGAGCGCCCAGCGCATGGCTTTCCAGCTGTTAACCCGCCAGCGTGAGCAGGCCGGGCGGCTGGCGGGCGCCATCACCGGCGCGCTGGAACGGGTGGGCCAGTGCCGGCTGTGCCGTAACTTCAGCGAGAGCGAGTTGTGCAGCCTGTGCGAGCAGCCACGGCGCCAGGCTTCCGGCCTGCTGTGCGTGGTCGAAAGCCCAGCGGATGTGATGGCTATTGAGCAGTCCGGCCAGTTTGAGGGGCGCTATTTCGTGCTGATGGGGCGGTTGTCGCCGCTCGATGGCATTGGCCCCGAGGCCATTGGCCTGGATCTGCTGGAACAGCGGCTGGCGGCCGAGCAGCCGCAGGAGGTGATCATCGCCACCAATCCGACGGTGGAGGGGGACGCTACCGCCCATTACATCGCCGAACTGGCCCGCGACCAGGGGATTGCCGTCAGCCGGCTGGCCCAGGGGATCCCCTCGGGTGGTGAGCTGGAACACCTCGATAGCCGTACCCTGGCCTCATCGCTGGCCGGACGGCGACGGATCATCGACTAGGGCGGATCACCGACTAACCAACCGCGTTAGCTGTAACAAGGGGCCATTTGGCCCCTTGTTGGTCTGTGCGGCTCAGCTGCTCATGTTGCGGTTACACGCGCACATCGATGGTGGTACCCAGCTGCTCATCGGCGCTGGGCGCCGGCGGTGGGCTGGCCAGGGTTTGCGGTGCACTGGCCGCGGCGGCCTCCAACAATTGCAGCGCCAGTTTGCCCTCCATCTTTACCGGCCCGCTGATTAAGTTGGTGGGTAGAGCGCCTTTGGCGCCCATAGCGTCAATCGCCATGCTGATCTCCGGGTGATGACACCTCGCCTCAGCTTAGGCCAGTTTGCGCGGTCACGCCTCCCTCTTGAAAGTGAAGCCGGTCATCCCCACATAGGGCAGCAACTCCAGTGAACACGCCCAAGAGGGATGGCCATGACGGTAACTGCGCATAAAGAAACTCACGGTTTTCAGACCGAAGTGAAGCAGCTGCTTCATCTGATGATCCATAGCCTTTACTCCAACAAGGAGATCTTCCTGCGCGAGCTGATCTCCAATGCCTCGGATGCAGCCGACAAACTGCGCTTCAAGGCACTGGAGAATGGCGACCTGTATGAAGGCGATGGCAGCCTCAAGGTGTGGGTCAAGGCGGATAAGGAACAGCGGACCCTGACCATCCGCGACAACGGCATCGGCATGACCCGCGATGAGGTGATCGAGAATCTCGGCACCATCGCCCGCTCCGGCACCGCCGAGTTCGTCAAGGCGCTGGGCAGCGAGCAGTCGCGTGATTCCAACCTCATCGGCCAGTTCGGTGTCGGCTTCTACAGCGCCTTTATCGTTGCCGACCGGGTGACAGTGCGTACCCGCGCTGCCGGTGAAAGCGCCGATCGTGGCGTCGAGTGGGAATCGGCCGGCGAGGGCAACTTTACCGTGGCCGATCTGGAGCGCGCTGAGCGCGGTACCGAGATCGTGCTCCATCTGCGCGAAGGTGAAGATGAGTTGCTCGACAGTTGGAAGCTGCGCAGCATCATCACCAAATACTCCGACCATATCTCCATTCCGGTGGAGCTGTGGCAGGAGCCGTTCAGCGCCGGTGATGACGACGCCGACAAAAAAGAGGGCAGCTTCGAGCAGGTCAACCGCGCCACCGCCCTGTGGACCCGCAGCAAGAGCGACATCAGCGACGACGAGTATCGCGAGTTCTACAAGCACATCAGCCATGACTTTGAAGATCCGCTGGCCTGGAGCCATCAGCGGGTTGAGGGCAAGCACGACTACACCGCACTGCTCTACATTCCCGGCCATGCCCCCTGGGACATGTACAACCGCGATGCCAAGCATGGGCTGAAGCTCTATGTGCAGCGGGTGTTCATCATGGATGACGCCGAGCAGTTCATGCCTACCTACCTGCGCTTCGTCAAAGGGGTGCTGGACTCCAACGATCTGCCGCTCAACGTGTCGCGCGAGATCCTGCAGGACAACCAGATCACCGACGCCATGCGTAAGGCCTGCACCAAGCGGGTGCTGGATCAGCTGGCCAAGCTGGCCGAAGACGATGCCGACAAGTACCAGAAGTTCTTGGGCGAGTTTGGCACCGTGCTCAAGGAAGGCCCGGCCGAGGATTTTGCCAA
>JAGOCY010000207.1 GCA_017998495.1 Corallincola sp. | reverse complement strand
TAACCATCATCGGCATACCTACCGCAGGCTGGAGCCAAACGGTGAGAATCGCGGAACCTAGCAAACTTCGTCAAACGTGTAGCGAACGTCGCCGAAAAAAATCCAGAATCAGGTGCGGAAAGTCGGCTGGAATTAGGCTTCAACGTGGCCAAAAAACGGCCTTCCTGATATGTTCCGATTAGCCAGAATTTTCGATACGCCATCGCTCGTCAAACTGCTGCCGCCATGCGGTCAGTTCGTCCTCATCGGGTTGGCCGAGTACCGTGAGCGCGTGCCGCAGTCGGGCGCGGGAGAGCTCAGGGCCGAGGATCGCCATGGCATCGGTGATTGAGAACGTCGTTGTGGTACCAGCGATGGCAATGAACACGATCGGCATGACGGCGTTTGGCTTCACGCCAAGGACGCGAGCAACAGCTTTCAGGTGATCGAAGATTGCAGCTTTGTCCCAGTCGCGTAGCCCTGCCAGTGCCCAGAGAATGCACTGCAGGGTTTGGCGCAGTTGCTGGCGGTCAAGGTGCAGTTGGTCGAAACCTGACGCCTGCAGTGGCAGCAGGCCACTATAGATGAAGCAAAGCAGCGGAATTGCGTCGCTGAGTTTTGCGACGCGGGCCTTTAGGTGCGGCAACAGCTGGCGGAACCGCTGCTCGTCCCCTAAGTGCTGCTTGAACCAGTCGATGATCACCTCATCTGACGTTGATTCGCGCAGCCATAGGCCGTTGAGCCAGTCGAGCTTGGCCGTATCGAAAATCGGGGCACTTAACGAAACGCGCATCATGTCGAACTGGTCAATCATCTCCTGAAGTGAAAACTTCTCCTGGCCACTGGGCATCGACCACCCCATGCGCGCCAGATAGTTCAGCAGGGCCTGGGGCAGGTAGCCCATGCGTTGGTAATAGAGAATCGACGTTGCACTGTTCCGCTTGCTCAGCTTGCTGCGATCAGGGTTACGCAGCAGTGGCATGTGGCCGAACACCGGCGGTTGCCACCCTAGGTACTGATACAGCAGCAGGAGTTTTGGTGTCGAAGAAAGCCACTCTTCACCCCGAAACACATGGGTGATGCCCATCAAGTGGTCGTCTACGACGTTAGCCAGAAAGTAGGTCGGCAGCCCGTCTTGTTTCAGCAGCACCTGCATATCGATGCTGTCGAAGCCAATCTCCAGCTCTCCCCGCAGGTAGTCGTGAAACTGCAGATAGCCCTGTTGTGGCACCTTCATTCGCACCACATGGGGGTCACCGGCGGCCAGACGGCGGCTGACTTCCTCGTGGCTTAGCTGCAAGCCGCGGCCATCGTAATGGGGTGTTTGGCCTGCAGCGCGTTGAGCTGCGCGCATCTCGTCCAGTTCTTCTGCGCTGGCAAAGCAATAGAAGGCATGTCCAGCCTCAACCAACTGCGCCGCGTAGTGGCGATACAGCTCTGCCCGCTCGCTTTGTCGATAGGGGGCGCATGCGCCACCGATGTCCGGGCCTTCATCCCAGTTGAGACCAAGCCAGCGCAGCGAATCGAGGATCTGCCGTTCGGATGCCAAGGTACTGCGCGCGGCATCAGTATCTTCAATACGCAAAATGAAGCAGCCATCGGCCTGGCGGGCAAAGCAGTAGTTGAACAGGGCGATGTACGCCGTACCGAGGTGGGGATCTCCAGTAGGCGAGGGGGCTACCCGTGTGCGGATCTGAGGGTAGGGATGGCTGGCAATCATGGCCATGAATTCCTCTGGCGCTGGCAGTGGCGTGGTGACTGCAGTGGTTGTGCGCAGCATCGCTTGTCATCGCGCCAAATCATGTCGCTGTCGTGTCGTTGCCCGTCGCCTTGCCCCCGCTACCCGCCCTTGTTCCTGAGTGACAGCTAGCGACGCATTGTGTCGCTTTGCTGGCTCATGCTCTGTCCCTGTGTGCTGACCAACCGATCAGCAGCTGTCACGGAGCCTGGATCATGAAACACGACCTCCATTTCCTTTACTGCTCTGCCCGTATTGGTGGGCTGCTCTATCGTCGCTTGGCCTACGCCGCGGCCTCGGCGATGGTGCTAGGCCGTGATGATCTGCCGATGTCGCTGGACGAGCTCGAGCCGCTTTACCCTTTTGCCAGAGATCTGCCGCCGGGTGTTGGGGCCGCCAAGGCGCGGCGTCTGCTCAGCGCCCAGCTGCTAGCACAATCGCTGCCGGGCCAGCCGTTGCCACTGCCACGCAAGTTGTCGGCAGCGCTCAAGCGCTTGGCCGTCAGGTTGAAGCTCACCACTGCCGAGCAGCAGTTGCTGGCCGTGTTGCTGCTCCTTGCCAAAGAGCCAAGCCTGGCGGGGTTCGTCAATGAGATCTCCTGCAACTCATCGGTGCGCTACCACCGGCTGCTGGCGTGGCTGATGCTGGGTGATGACAGAAAAGACGCGGCTGTGCGCGATCTGTTCTGTGGCCAGGGGTTGTTGGCTTGCCTTGGCCTTTCTAATGGCGTCAGCCCCTATCAGGGACAGGATTTTTTGCGATCGATCATCGAATTAGGGTTGAGCCCGTTCGAGATGTTGTTAGAGGGCGACGCCGACGCGGTGGAAGCCAGGCTGATGGCCTCGCTGCGCCCTCCGCAACCGACCGATCTGACCCTTGCCGATTATGCTCACTGCGCCAGCACCTTGCCGGTACTGCTGGCGTATCTGAAGGCAGCCATGGCCCAGCACAAACCGGGCGTCAATATCCTGATCCACGGTAAGCCGGGTAGCGGCAAAACAGAGCTGGCCTCGGTGCTGGCCAATGCCCTGAACCGGCCCCTGCTGCAGGTTAACTGGGAAGATAGCGATGAGGATGGCATTAGGCCAAAGCAGCGTTTGGGGCTGCTGATGTTGGCACAACGGCTGCTGGAGCGGCGCGACAGCCTGCTGCTGCTGGATGAAGCGGAGGACGTCTTTTCATGCTCGCCATTTGCTGAGCCGACCTTCGCCAAAGCAACCATGAACCATCTGCTGGAGAACAACGCCACGCCAACGTTGTGGATCACCAACGATGCCGGGGCCATGGATGCTGCTTACATCCGCCGTTTCGACATGGTGGTGGAGATGCCGGAAATGCCGCGAGAGCAGCGGCGGGGCGTGGTGCGCAAGCATGCGCCCAGCGGGTTGTCAGAGCCGATCATCGCTCGGCTGGCGGCTGAGCCAGCGGCCTCGGTTGCGGTGATTGAGCGCGCTGCCCGCGTGGTCAATGTGGTGGCGAACGATACCGCTGAGCTGGATGTTGATCGCGCCGTGGTTCAGATGGTGGCCGCCACCCTGCGCGCCCAGGGCCACTGCACCCGGCTGGATCGTGGGGGGCTAGCGGCTTCTCAGTCGCTTTACGATCTCTCTTACCTCAACTGCGGTCAGGACCCGGAAAAACTAATTGAGGGGCTGCGCGCCTGTGGCGGGGCCCGTCTCTGCCTGTCCGGCCCGCCAGGAACGGGCAAAACCGCATTTGCCAGCCACTTGGCGGAGCGTCTGGAACTGCCGCTGGTGGTCAAGCGCGCCTCTGATCTGCTCTCCAAATATGTCGGTGAGAGCGAGCAAAAGATCGCTGAAGCCTTCACTGAAGCCCAGCAGCGCGGTGCGTTACTGCTGATCGATGAGGTGGATACCTTCCTGCGCAGCCGTGTCGCCAGCGCCGCCAGCTGGGAAAATTCCATGGTCAACGAAATGCTGGTGCAGTTAGAGACGTTCAGCGGCTTTTTCATCGCCACCACCAACCTGCGTGATGCGCTGGACTCGGCGGTGCTGCGCCGCTTCGACATCAAACTTCACTTTGATCACTTGCTGCCGTCTCAGGTCGCACAGTTGAGCCGACGTCTGGCCCGACAGCTGGCCATACCGGTCACCGATGATGCCAGCATCGATGCCATGACTGCTGCGATCCGTTTTGCGACCGTCGGTGACTTTGCACTGCTGCAACGACGCCACCGCTTTGCCCCGTTGGCCAGCGTAGAGGCGCTGATCGACGCGCTGCGCCAAGAGGTGGCACTGAAGCCGGAAATGCGGCGCACCATCGGTTTTTGCTAAAGGCCACGGGAGAGGAAGCTTATGAGGCTGGTGTTTTTTACCGGCGCGGGCGTCAGCGTCGACAGCGGTATTCCGTGCTATCGCGGCG
>JAGOCY010000208.1 GCA_017998495.1 Corallincola sp. | reverse complement strand
ACCTGCTGGAAGAGGAGAACCGCCCCGGCGAGCTGATGCCCACCTTCGAGGATGAGCACGGCACCTACATCATGAACAGCCGCGATCTGCGGGCGATCCAGCACATCGAGCAGCTGACCCGCCTCGGTGTGCACAGCCTCAAGATCGAGGGGCGCACCAAGAGCTTCTATTACGTTGCCCGTACCGCCCAGACCTACCGTCAGGCGATCGACGACGCGGTCAGCGGCAAGAGCTTCAACCCGGCGCTGCTGCGTGATCTGGAGCATCTGGCCCACCGTGGCTACACCGAAGGCTTCCTGCGCCGCCATACCCACGACGCCTACCAGCACTACGAGGCCGGCAGCTCCAGCAGCAGCGTGTCGCAGTTTGTCGGCGAAGTGAAAGGGCAACGTGAAGACGGCATGGTCGAGATCGAAGTGAAGAACCGCTTCGCCATCGGCCAGCCACTGCAGCTGATGACCACCCGCGGCAATATCGAGCTGCGCCTCGATCATATGGAGAACGCCGAGGGCACGGCGATGATGGTGGCGCCGGGCGCCGGCTATACCGTCTACGCCCGCCTGCCCGACGGCGTGGCCCCTGAGCAGGCACTGCTGGTGCGGCTGTTCGATGAAGCCGATGCGCCGCGCGCCGCCGCTGGCGGCTGCGCCTGACGGAGCATTAAGCAGTGGCCCTGCGCATTCTGGAGAGCTGCATCAACTGCGACATGTGCGAGCCGGAGTGCCCGAACAACGCCATCTTCATGGGTGAGCGGGTGTACGAGATCAACCCGGATCGCTGCACCGAGTGCATCGGCCACTACGACACCCCCACCTGCGAGCGGGTCTGCCCCATCGACTGCATCGAGCTCAATGCCGACCACCCGGAAACGCCCGAGCAGCTCTATAACAAATACCTGCAGCTGACCGGCCGCGCCTGATCTGCGGCAATAGCCCTAGGCGCCCGCGCACAGTAGACTAGCCAACCCATTTTTCAGCGAGCCCGATTCTGGACACCATGCACCCCGATCCGCTCAGCGGCCAGGCCGGCAACTGGCTGGCCCGTCACAATCCGCAATGCACCCCGGCCTTCCTGCATGGTTTCTATGTCGGCCTGCTGCTGTCGCCGCAACCGGTACGCCCCTCGCAATGGCTGGAGCGGCTGGTCGGCCCCAATGCCGCCGAGCTGGTGCCCACCGCGGTGGCCCTTGAGCTGTTCGATGCCCTTTACCATTTTGATGATCTGAGCTGGCACAGCGAACTGACCCTGCCCAAGGGCTGCGAGCTGCCCAAGAGCGACATCAGCCGGGCCTTTGAACGCAGCCACGGTCTGCATCAGTGGTGTAAAGGCGCCTCGCTGGCCCTGACCCTGTGGCCGGATGCCGAGCAGATCGATAACCGCGATCTGGCCTTCTACCACCGCATCCAGCGCAACCTCACCTTCTTTCTCGATCTCAAACGGGCCCGCACTCACACCGACAGCAACGCCAGCGGCGAAGCCTTCGAAACCCTGTGCCACAGCATCGTCAACGATATTGAGGAGCTGATGGATCGCGGCCCGCAGGAGGGTGGCGAATGGGGTAGCGGCGGCACTGAAGGCGCCAGCGACGGCGATCAGGTCGAGGAAGATGCGCGCTGGAGCGCCACTGATGTGCCCGACGCCGCCTATCGTCCGGCCCATCTCGATGCCCAGCTCGACGGCTGGGATGAGCAGTGCGACATCGCCCAAAAACAGAGCGATCCGCGCCGCGCCCTGACCCTGCTCGACGCCCTGATCCAGGACGCCCGCACCACCCTCGGTGAAAAATTCTGGAGCGCCATTGCCGGCGAGGCCTGGTATCACCCGGATGCCCGCCCGGCCCTGCGCGCCATGGCCCTGCGCGGCGAACGGCTGATGGAGCTGGGGCGCCTGGATGAAGCGCGCAAAACCCTGACCGAGCTGCTGCGCCTGTCCCCCCAGGACAACCTCGGCATGCGCTACCTGCTGATTAACCTGCTCTGCCGCCAGCGCGACTGGTCGCCGCTGGAGGAGCTGCTCACCCAGTATCAGGAGCAGAGCGCCTGGCACAGCTACGCCAGCGTACTGATGGGCTTTGCCGTCGATGGCGACAGCAAGGAGACCAAGGCCGCGCTGAAAACCGCACTGCGCCAGAACAGCCATGTGCCGCGCTACCTGCTGGGCAAGGCGCCGCTGCCCGCCCCCCTGCCCGACTACTACACCCCGGGTGACGGCTCCGAAGCCCAGTGCTACGCCGCCGAGGCCATTGCCGCCTGGCATGCCGTGCCCGGCGCCATCGACTGGCTAACCGCCATGGTCGAGGGCCGTTAACGGCCCTCGCTAACCAGCTGGACGACGCTGGTGGCCACTGGTCGGGTCACAAAATATCCACTTGACCTGTCTGTCATTCGCGACAAGGATCAGCGGGCGCCACCTGTTGTTACCAAGTGTTTCAGGAGTACGGGTGGTGGGAACTGACATACTCCCGTGTTTCAAGGAAAGATGCTGATGGTCGTGGTCGCCACCCGCTGACGGATACGCTCGGCAATCTCCAGCGCCGTGTCGGCATCCGCCCCCACCAGCACCAGCAGAAACTCCTCGCCACCGAAGCGGCCAGTACCGTCATAGCTGCGCAGGCCGCCCTTCATCTCGCTGACCACCGCCTGCAGCACATGATCGCCGCCCAGGTGGCCGACGTTATCGTTCACCGCCTTGAAGCAGTCGAGATCGGCCATCACTACCGCCAGCTGGCTCTGCTGACGCTGGGCGTGCTGCAGACTGTTGTGCAGAAACGCCATCACCGCCCCACGGTTCATCACCAGCGTCAGGGCATCGCGGGTGGACTGCTCCTTCAGATCATTCAGGGCGGTCAGCAATTGCTGGTTGAGCGCATTGATCCTCTGGTAGAGCCGACTCTTCTCGATCAGACAGGAGACCTGGCGGGCGATATGGCTGAAGGTCTTCTTGTGGTGGTGGTGATAGGTGTTTTTTTCACAGCTTGAGAAGAACAGAAAGCCGATCGGCTTGCCTTCGGCGATCAGCGGGCAGGTCAGGCTGGATCTCACCCCCTCGGCCAGGATCTGGCGGGTGGATTCAGAGGATGGGTGGTCACCGAGGTAGGCCTCGAGATCATTGATGATGCGCGGCTGCCCCGAACTCAGAATGGCCTCAAGGCTGCTGCCGGCCAGCGCCGAGCTGTAGCCCTTGCTGATCCTGGTGTCGCTGGCGTAGCGGGTTTTGGCCCATTGCGAATGGAGCATCAGGCCATCATCAGAGAGCAGCGCACAGCCGATGCGGTCGTAGGGGATCACCTTGTTCAGGGTGATATAGGTACGCTCCAGCACATCATCAAGCAGGTTGCCCTCACTGATATCAGCGGTGATCTCCTGCAGCTTGCTGAACTCCTCAAAGCGCAGCTCCAGCCAGGCACCGAGCTTGATCAACTCAATCTCAAACTCGACCAGCGGCGGCGACGACAGCGGGGTGTCGATCTCGACCGCAAACTTGCCTTCGCGCATGGCCCGAAGGGCCTCGCAATAGATCGTCAGACGCTGCTTGCTGATCATGCCCGAGCTCACGGTAATGCGGCTAACAAGAGACTTTGCCTACGGGGCTGAATCACCCCTTGAACCCGTCCTGACCCATCCTGTGGTCAAAGGTTTGAGCGCGGCGATAGTAACCAACTTTGCCGCATCTTTGCCTGCCGATTCGGCTAATGGTTGACCTGACCACGGTTGGTAGGACCAGCTTGTCCCCAGCGATTCTAGCGACACTCATCAACGCACTATTGCGGTGCGGCATGTGGTGCTGCAGCGCTGTATTCCCTACCCCTTGATCACCACCCGCACCCACGCCCGCCAACCCACGGCCAGCCGGGTGAAGGGGGTGAGCTGGCAGGGATGCCAGCGCAAGCAAATCTGGGCAGGACAGCCCATATTTGCGACCCCGTAGTCCGGCAGAACAACAGACAGATATTGATGGTGGTGATCTCGGGGTCCGACAATCGGCATAGGGGCCAGCCAGCGGTTGCTGGCCGGGCCCCTGCCACACCACCCGGCATGCGGGACCGCACCGGGCGGTTCGAGATGTTGAGGTCAGGCGAGTCGGGGGACTCCCAATCGGT
>JAGOCY010000206.1 GCA_017998495.1 Corallincola sp. | reverse complement strand
CCCATTGCGCCACCCATTGCGTCAACCCCCAGGACTTCGACAAGCCGATCGAAGAGATTCTTGGCGTCACCAACTGGACCGATTGGCAGCCAGGTGCCGGGGAAAACTGGCACTCATTCAACAATTTTATCGATTACGGCAATGCGGTGTGGGCAGACACTTGGTGGGGTCGTGACTGGATTCGCACCGACATCGCTGGCTATAAAAAGCCGGGCCGCAACGATCTGACCATGATGCTTGCCTATCTACCGGACTTTATGACCGAGTCGAAGGCATACATTGACCTGCCGCCCTTCCTCAAGAACAAGCCTGACACCAATGCCAAGTACATGGCCAATGCCACAGTACGAGATTATCTGGTGACCTGGTTAACCGACTGGGTGCGCACCTATGGTGTAGATGGCTTCCGGCTCGACACCGCCAAGCACGTCGAGATGGAGAGCATTGCCGCCCTCAAAGCCGCCGGTGAAAAAGCCTTGGCAGAGTGGAAGGCCAAGAACCCGCAGTTGAAGATCGATGATGCGCCGTTCTGGATGACCGCCGAAGTCTGGGGCCACGATGTCAGCAAATCGCCCTATTTCAGCAAGGGCGATCTGGATTCGATCATTAACTTCACCTACCAGGTAAAGGATGGTCCCAAGGCACTGCAATGCGTAACCAACGCGGAAGCGACCTTCAGCGACTACGCAGCCAAGGTCAACAGCGATCCTGACTTTAACGTACTGAGCTATATCTCTAGCCACGATACCTCGCTGTTCATGGACCGGTCAGCCAAAAACGATCTGGCCAAGCAGAAGCAGATCGCCGCCCCCTTCCTGATGCTGCCCGGTGGTGTGCAGATCTTCTACGGTGACGAAACCGGTCGTGAGATGGGACCGTTCGGCTCCGACAAGATGCAGGGTACCCGCTCGTACATGAATTGGGATGACCTCAACAAGCCAGAGTACGCAGCACTGGTTGCTCACTGGCAGAAGCTTGGGCAGTTCCGTAATCGCCACACTGCCATCGGCGGCGGCCAGCACAGCCTAATCAGCGAAGCGCCGTACACCTTTAGTCGTGTCAACGATGATGATCGGGTCGTGGTCGTTATGGCGGGTAACGGCGGCTAATCTTAGTCACCCACCAAGCGATTCTGTAACAAGCCCCTGCATTCATGCAGAGGCTTTTTTGTGTGCCCCGAAAGCCCTCCAACGTAGAGCATGGCCACTACAAAACATGACGCACGGCTACGGCTTAGTGGCTTCTGATACCTAATTGAGCAGCAGGCGAGTACCTACCTGCTATCCCGGCGATAAGCCTGCCCCCTGCCCAATGCCGATCAGTTAAGGCCGCTGGTTCCGTTTTTGGCTTGTTTCTCTTGGTGTTGAGGATCACCATGGCGCGATCTCCGAACAGAGGTCGTCACCATGTCGCTTCAAGATCAGCTACTCGAAATCAGCGAGCAGAGTATTCCGGACTCTTGGACCGCGATCAGTCGGCATTTACCTCCCCAGTGGATTGAGGATGCCTTGTCCGAAACCGGCGTTGCCACAGTGCGCAAGCGTCGGTTGCCGATGGAACAGGTTATCTGGCTGGTGTTGGGCATTGCCTTGATGCGGGACCGTTCCATTGCCGATGTGGCTTCCCGTCTTGATATTGCGCTTCCCGGAAAGGTCCTCAATGTCGCACCCAGTGCCTTGGCACAAGCGCGTCAGCGGTTAGGCGCGTCCCCTCTCAAATGGCTCTTTGAAACGAGCGCCGCTCGCTGGGGGCACAGCGAAACAGCCAAGCACCGCTGGCGAGGACTCGCCCTCTATGCGCTGGACGGCACTATCTGGCGCACCCCAGACACCGCAGATAATCGTGGCCGCTTTGGCGGCCCGACCAACCAGCATGATGTTGCTGTGTATCCTCAAGTCCGCATGGCCTGCTTGCTCGGCGTTCGCTCACGCCTGGTTGTTGCCGCCTCGTTTGGTGCCTATGCAACGGGCGAGACCACCTTGGCCCAGTCGCTGCTGCCGCAACTGCCAGAGCACTCTTTGTTGTTGGTTGATAAAGGTTTCTACTCTGCAGCCCTCTTGTGTGACCACTGTCACCCTCGGTTTTGCCTATGGCGACGACACCGTCGGCAAGCGTGGCGACGACAGCTTCAGCGAGCCGGCCGAGCACCGCCGCTATCAGCTGGGGCTGTCGCAGATCCTCACTGCCGACTGGGTGGTGGGGCTGAATCTGGAGGCGGTGGTCGACGATGGCTACCTCAACAACCCCTACCGCAGCGTCCGTTATCTCGACAGCAGTGCCGCCAAGGGTTACAGCTACCAGCCGGAGCTTTATCCCGGCAGCCGCAATGGCGGCGCCATCGGCGTGATCAGCAGCTATTACCTGCCGTGGCGGGCGGCCCTCGATGGCTATTACCGTTACTACGGCGACAGCTGGGATATCCGCGCCCACAGCCTCGAGTTCGAATATCGCCACGCCCTCGGTGACCGCTGGATCTTAAGTGGCCGCGCCAATCTCTACCGCCAGGATCAGGCCGAGTTCTACAGCGATCTCTTTGCCTATGCCGACGCCCAGAACTATCTGGCCCGCGACAAGGAGCTGGCCAGCTTCTCCAGCTGGACGCTCGGACTGGGGGCCCGCTACAGCCCGCCCTGGCCGACCGACTGGCCCGGCGTGCGCCCCGAGCTGCTGCTGGAGTGGGACTTCATGAACTTCGATTACGACAACTTCCGCGATCTGCGTGGCGACGCGCCCGTTGGCCAGGAGCCGTTGTACAGCGTCACCGCCAGCGACATCATGGTGCAGGGGCGGGCGGTCACCAGCCTGGCCGATTTCAGCGCTGGCGACGTCTTGATCAATGAGCCGTTGCTGGCCGAGCTGCGCCATCAGGCCGGGCGCCGTCCACCCTTGGCCGAGGCCGAGCGGCAGCAGGGACGGCCGGTCACCATCATGGGCGATGCGGCCCTGCCTTATGCGGTGCTCAAGCGCTTGATGGCCACCTGTGGCGCCAGTGAGTATCGCCATATCCAGCTGGCGGTAATGAAAGCGGCGACGCCTATGAGTGGCGCTGCCACCATGCCTATGGCTGGGGCTGACGCACCGGCAGCGGGAGGTGCCCATGGCGGTTGAGCTGCTGCGCACCAGCGAGCCGATTCTGGTCAGCGATGTCGCGGCCGACCGCCTTTACCGCCAGCTGTGGCGCAGTCTGGTTACCGTTAGCTTGCTACTGGCGCTGGTGGTGGCCTGGATTGAACTGCCCGAACCACTGCGCGAAGAGGAGGAGGCGTTGCCGCCGCAACTGGCGCGCATCCTGCTGGAGGAGCGGGAGATCCCACCGCCGCCGCCAAAACCGGAGCCCAAGCCAGAACCGGAAAAGCCCAAACCTGAGCCGAAACCCGGGCCCAAGCCCGAGGTGAAGCCGGAGCCCAAGCCTCAGCCGGTCAGCCGTCAGCCCCAGCCGGTAGTCAACCAGAGCCGGGAGCAGGCGCGCCAGCGGGCGGCCTCGGCCGGGGTGATGGCCGCTGAGGATGATTTGGCGGCACTGCGTGAACTGGCCGACAGCGACTTAGGGGCAGGCCCCCTGACCGATGATGCCAGTGCGGTGGTGAGCGATGCCCCGCAGGTTGACCGCGCCCTGCTCACCGCCGGGGTCGCCGCCGGCAGCGGCGGTATCAACAGTGCCGCGGTCAGCCGTACCACGGGCGGCGCCAGTGTGGCCGGACGCAGCACCAGCAGCGTGCAGGGGTCGCGCGCCGAGCAGGGTCGCCAGCAGCAGGCGACCAGCCGCAGCAGTGGCGGCGGCAATGGTGGTGGGCGCAGCGAAGAGGAGGTACGGCTGGTGCTGGAGCGGGCCAAAGCCAGCCTCTACACCCTGTACAACCGCGAGCTGCGCAAGAACCCGCTGCTCAAGGGCAAGGTGATGTTTGAGCTGGTGATTGAGCCTTCGGGCAAGGTCAGCAGCGTCAAGGTGGTGAGCAGCCAGCTGGCCGCCCCGGAGCTGGAGAAGAAGCTGGTGGCGCGCCGCAAGAGCCTGAACTTCGGTAGCCGTGATGTGGCCAGCACGACCACCAAATGGGCGGTGGCCTTCCTGCCTCAGTAACAGGTCGAGCGTCAGCGCTAGC
>JAGOCY010000205.1 GCA_017998495.1 Corallincola sp. | reverse complement strand
CGAAGAGGAGCTGCTGGAGGGCAACGTCAGCCAGTTCTTCAAGCGCACCGAGACTCTCGACAAACAGATGCTGACCGCCCTGCGCAGCGCCCAGAGCGACGGCAAGGTGCTGCGCTACATCGCCCGCTTGGAGCGCGATGGCCAGGCTCATGTCGGCCTGGAGTTTCTCGATCCGTCAGACCCGCTGGCGCAGGTGGGGCCGGGCGAGAACCTCTATGCCATCCACAGCCGCCTCTACCGCCAGCAACCGCTGATCCTGCGCGGTCCGGCGGCGGGGCCAGAGCTGACCGCAGTGGCGCTGCAGTCGGATCTGTTCCGTTTGTGCCAGTATCTGAACAGCCGCTGATCCGCGGCCCGCATTGACCGGCGGCTGCCTGTGCAGCAGCCCTGAGGAGAGATAACGCGATGGCCCTGTCCCACGCCCAGCAGATCGGCATTCTTAACCAGAGCCTGGCCGAGCTGGATGGCTCGATCAATGTCAGCTTCGAGTTCTTCCCGCCCAAGACCGCCGAGATGGAAGCCACCCTGTGGCGCTCGGTGGAGCGGCTGGCCCCGCTCAAGCCCAAGTTCATGTCGGTGACCTATGGCGCCAACAGCGGCGAGCGTGATCGCACCCATGTGATCGTCAAGCGCATCCAGGAGGAGACCGGCATCACCGCCGCCCCCCACCTCACCTGCATCGACGCCAGCCGCGACGAGCTGACCACCATCGCCCGTGATTACTGGAACTCCGGCATCCGCCACATCGTTGCCCTGCGCGGCGATCTGCCGCCGGGCAGTACGGAAAAACCGGCGATGTTCGCCGCCGATCTGGTGGAGCTGCTGCGCGGCGTGGCCGACTTCGACATCTCGGTGGCCGCCTACCCCGAGGTGCACCCAGAAGCCAAGAGCGCCCAGGCCGATCTGATCAACCTCAAGCGCAAGGTGGATGCCGGTGCCAACCGCGCCATCACCCAGTTCTTCTTCGACTGCGAGATCTACCTGCGCTTCCGCGACCGCTGCGCGGCCATGGGCATCGATGTCGAGATCGTGCCGGGCATCCTGCCGGTCACCAACTTCAAGCAGCTGACCAAGTTCGCCACCCTCACCAACGTCAAGGTGCCGAACTGGCTGAGCCGCATGTACGAGGGGCTGGATGAGGATCAGACCACCCGCAACATGGTGGCGGCCGCCATCGCCATGGAGCAGGTGAAGATCCTGCAGCGCGAAGGGGTGAAGGATTTCCACTTCTACACCCTCAACCGCGCCGACCTGAGTTATGCCCTGTGCCACACCCTGGGGGTGCGGCCGCACGGCTGATGGCGATATAATCGCCGCGCCTGTGCCACCGCGCAGGCGTGGTCAAGGGGGCGGCATGAGGCCGTTCCCGCAATACGCCCCGCCGCCAACAAGGACGTGTCATGCATGAACTGATCCAGCACACCCTGAACGCCTATCGCCGTCGCTGGCTGCAGCGCCAGCCGGTCTATCGCCCCGCCTGCAGTGTCACCGCCGAACAGCTGGCTGCGGTTGAAGCCCTGCACCTGTGCCGGTTGCCGGCGCAGCTGCGCCAGTGGCTGCTGCAGGTCGGCTGCGGTAGCTTCAACGATGATCTGCAGCTCCACCCGCCAGCACTAATGACCCTGGTGGAACAGCCGGGGCCGCTGCAGGGCTACCTTGAGATCGCCTGCGATAACGCGGGCCATGGCTATGTGGTGGCGGCCGATGGCAGCGATCCGGCCATCTGGCTGCTGGGTTACCGGCCACATGCCGCCGGCCCTATCGCCGCCGATTTCGCCGCGCTGGTGGCAATGCAGCTGCCGCCACGCTGGCGCGGCTCACAAAGCGCGGCGGCGCCAGTTCAGGGGGAGACGCCACTGTGGCATGGTAGCGCCACGCCTTAACCCTAACTGCCGGGACCTCTCATGTCTGATGCATCCACCAGCGCCCTGCCACAGCGCGTGGCCCAAATCCTGATCGGCGCTGGCGCCTTCGCCCTCCATTTCGGCCTCAGTGCCCTGCTTTTTCCGCTGCTGTATAACGCCCACAAGCTGCTGCCGGCGCTGCAGCAGTGGATCAGCAACGGCGAGAGCTACATCCGCGTCGGCTCGACCCTGCTGGAGGCGCTGATCGCGCTGCTGGTGGGCGCCTATATCGCCCGGCTGGTGAGCAAGCCGTGGCTGGTAACGGCACTGCTCAGCCTGCTGCTGATCATCAGTCAGGCGATCAACGTGGGCGGCTATCTGCTCGATGGCAGCATCAGTCTGTTTGACTATGTGCGCGGCATCGCCGTAGCACTCGCCCTGCTGTGGCTCAGCGTCTGGCTGTGGCTGGATCTGGTGGGTTGGGGCAAAAAGGCCGGTTAAACCACCCACTGCACCCTCAACTCAAGTGGGCTGGGGGGCAAAGGCCTGTTTAAGCAGATAGAGACAGCAGCCCAGCACCAGCAAGGACGCCAGCAGATGGAGGCTGGCGCCAATCCCCTCAGCGGCATTGAGCCAGCCCAGGCGGCCGAACATCCAGCCCCAGTCATGGATGCCGCCACCCACCAGTGGCAGCTGCTGCCGTTGGGCATCGGCCATGTAGTGGGCGATGTTCATCAGGTTCTCGCCGCCCCACAGGGCACAGACTCCGGCTTCAAACCGCTGCTGCTGACGCTGGAAGTGGATCAAGGCGGCAACCGGAAAGGCCAGCTGACCGAGGGTACCGCCCAGAAACTGCAGCCAGTCGCCAAAAGGGCGCAGGACAACGTGTCCCGCCTCATGGAACAGCAGGTTGGCGCCATCGACGAAGTGATACTGGTAGTCGAAGCTGAGCCACAGCCCATAGGGCAGCAACAGTAGGGCCAGCAGCTTTTTCATCGCGCATCACCACACATAGCCAACCCCGGCCAGCAGCACATACTCGCGCTCATGGTCGATAAGCGGGCTGTCGGCACTGCCCTCATCAAACTGCTCGACGCTGCCACTGAGAGTGACCAGCCAATCGGCATTAAGCCGGTAACTGGTGACCAGCGAGGCCATCAGTGACCAGGTATCGCCGGTGTCGTGGACCGGCCGCTCAGCAGTGGCTTCGTCGGCGCTGACGCCGCCAAAGTAGTAGTTGGCCAGCTTGCTGGAGCGCCACATCAGGCCGCAGCCGGGCATCACCAGCAGGCGGTCGCGCAGCAGCGGAAAATCACTCCACAGCATCAGCTCCTGACCGTTGCTGGTGCCGGTCAGATCACTGGTCAAGCGAGTGGTGAGCAGGGCATAGGGGGTGATCAGGCTGGCGCCCAGCCCCCCTTCCAGCTGCCACTTGCGCTTGTCCATCCCGGCTAGCTCTGGCGTGTCCTGCGGGTCGAGATTACCGGGGCGAAAACGGCCGTAGCCAAAGACCGAGAAGTCGTCGTCCTGCTGAAAGTAGTAGCGTGCCCGGTCGCCGAGATAGAGCAGCTGATCGCCGAAATAGACCATGCCGGGCACCGGCAGCAGCAGATCGTCCTGGCCCTGATAGCGGGCATTGCTGCCAATCACCACCCCGCCCACCAGCGCCCCGGACGGTACCGGCGCCTCGGCGCTGGCGCTGGCCAGACTTCGGGCCGCGCCCAGATCCGCCTCGGCGGCAGCGGCCCCAAAGGCCCCGGTCAGCAACAACAGCGGGAGTAGTTTCAGCAGCATGGCAGTACACAGGCCAAGTCAGGGTCGCTCATGGTAACGGTAAAGCAGGGGCTATGGTCGTGTGCCAGGTCACGCCGGCCAAACGATCACCAGATCTGGTGTAGTTGGTCGCCAGCCCAACGCCAGCGGTGCCAACCGCGACTATAGTGACAAGCTCAACCACCAAGGACCGCAGCATGAGCCTTAAGCTAACTGCATTTCGCCTCACCGCCCTGTCAGCCGCTCTTGCCCTGCTCGCCGCCTGCGCCAGTGAGCCACAACCAGCAGCCAACGAGCCGCTGGACATCAAGATGACCTCGGCAGCGGCCACTGCCGAAGGCGAGCCCGGCGGCATCACTCGCACCACCGAGACGCTTACCGCCACCGTGGCTGCCATCGACACCGAGCAGCGTACTTTCGTGCTTGAAGATGGCGCCGGCCATCGCCGAAAAGTGAAAGCCCCGGCAGAGATGATCAACTTCCCGCAGCTGGCGGTGGGTGATCGGGTCAAGGT
>JAGOCY010000204.1 GCA_017998495.1 Corallincola sp. | reverse complement strand
GTGCACTGCTGCTCGGCTGCCTCAATGATCTGCCGGAGGGGCCGCTGGTGGACGTCGGCTGTGGCTGTGGGGTGCTGGGGCTGAGCCTGACTCAGCGCGGCCATCGCCAGGTCACGCTGTGTGATGTCAACGCCATGGCCCTGGCGGCCAGCCGTTACAACGCCAGCGCCAACGGCCTGCAGGTCGAGGTGGTCGCCTCCGACCTGCTGGATGACCTGCCGGCCACACCACTGGCGGCAATCATCAGCAACCCGCCATTTCACGAAGGGCTCAACCAGACCCTGGCCATTACCGAACGGCTGGTGGCCAGCAGCTGGCTCAGGCTGCGCCCCGGTGGTGAGCTGCGGCTGGTGGCTAACCGCCATCTGCCCTACGCCGAGTTACTCGCCGCACAGTTCGGCCATTTTGATGTGCTGGCGGAAAACAACAGGTTTAAAGTGTATCGCATGGTGCGCGGCCGCTGACGGCTGCGCCACAGGGGAGGTTTGCGCACACCATGGCAGGGATCTTGTCAGTCATTCTCGCCGGCGGTGCCGGCACCCGACTCTATCCATTGACGGAAACCCGGTCCAAACCGGCGGTTCCTTTTGCCGGCGGTTACCGGCTGATCGACTTCGTGCTCAACAACTTCGTCAACTCGGATCTGCTCAAGATCTATGTGCTGACCCAGTTCAAGTCGCAGTCGCTCAACATTCACCTGCGTCAGGCCTGGTACCTGTCGAGCCTGACCGACCACTTTATCGATACCGTGCCGGCGCAGATGCGCATGGGCAAACGCTGGTACGAAGGAACCGCCGACGCCATCTACCAGAACATGCGGCTGATCGAGATCCACGATCCTGACTTCGTCTGCATCTTCGGCTCGGACCACATCTACAAGATGGATATCCGCCAGATGGTCGACTTCCACCGCCGCAAGGAGGCCCAGCTGACGGTAGCGGCCATCCGCGTGCCAGTGGACAACGCCAACCAGTTCGGCTGCATTCAGGTCGACGAAGAGGGGCGGATGATCGGCTTTGTCGAAAAGCCGCAGAACAATCCGCCGACCATTCCCGGCGAGCCGGGCTACGTGCTGGCCTCCATGGGCAACTATGTGTTCAACACTGACACCCTGTTCGACACCCTGCTCGAAGATGCGCGCGACGCCACCTCCAGCCATGATTTCGGCAAGGACATCATCCCCCGCCTGTATCCTGATGGCCGGGTGTTTGTCTATGACTTTGCCAGCAATGTGATCCCCGGCGAGAAGCGGCGCAGCACCTATTGGCGCGATGTCGGAACCCTCGACATGTACTGGCAGGCGCACATGGACCTGCTCGGTGAAGATCCGGAGTTCGACCTGTTCAACGCCAAATGGCCGCTACGTTCCCATCATCCAGCGGTGCCACCAGCCAAGGTGCTGGACATCCCCGGCCGCCAGCGCACCCATTTCTCCAACTCATCGATGGCCGCCGGCTGCATTGTGCGTAACGCCACCATTGAGCGCTCGGTGCTCGGCTACAACATCGACCTGCGCCCCGGCTGTGAGATCCGCGAAAGCGTGCTGATGGGCGACTCCTCCATCGGCGAGAACTGCCGCATCAGCCGCGCCATTATCGACAAGGAGGTGGAGATCGCCGCCGGCACCGTGATTGGCGAGAACCCCGACGATGACCGCCAGCGCTTCAAAGTATCGCCGGCGGGCATCGTGGTGATCCCCAAAGGGGCGCGGATTGGCTTCTAAGCGCCTGAAGATCCTCTTCGTCGCCACCGAAGTTGAGGATCTGGCCAAAACCGGGGGGCTAGCCGATGTGGCTAAGGCCCTGCCGCTGGCGTTGACCGAACTCGGTCACGATGTGCGCGTGGTCTGCCCACTCTACCCCCAGGTGCGCGAGCGACTGAGCGGCGAGCAGCGTGGCCGCACCGAACTGTCGCTGCAGCTGGGCCAGGACAATCTGATCTATGGGGTGCAGCCGCTGTCGCTGCAGCAGCTGACTGTCTACAGCGTCGATTACCCGCCCTATTTCGCCCGCCAGGGGCTGTATGACAACGGCTACACCCCCTATGCCGATAACGGCGAGCGCTTCTCCTTCTTTTCACTGGCGGCGCTGCACCTGATCCAGGCGCTGGGCTTTCAGCCGGACATCATCCACTGCAACGACTGGCACACGGCGCTGCTGCCCTTTCTGCTGCGCCAGCTGCTGGCCGATAACCCCTTTTTCCACCACACCCGCACCGTGTTGACGCTGCATAACGCCGCCTATCAGGGGGTGTTCGAGCTGGCCAGCCTGCCACTGCATCAACAGCTGATCCCCTATCTGAAGAGTGAATGGGTGGAGGATGGCTCGCGCCTCAATTTCCTGCGCTGCGGCATCGCCTGTGCCGACAAGGTGGTGGCGGTCAGCCCTACCTATGCGCGCGAGCTGCTCACCCCGCTGGGCTCTCACAAGCTGCTGCCACTGTTTGAAAAACGCCGTACCGACTTGGTCGGCATTCTCAACGGTTGCAACTACCAGGACTGGAACCCGACCAGCGATCCGCTGCTGCCGGTGCGCTACAGCGCCAGCGACCTGACCGGCAAAGGGATCTGCAAGAGCCACCTGCAACACTATTTTGGCCTGCAGGAGGCCCCGGATATCCCGCTGTTTGGCATGGTCAGCCGGCTCACCGAGCAGAAGGGCTTCCATCTGCTGCTGCCAGCGCTCGAACAGTTTCTGCGCCAGCGGGTGCAGGTGGTGATCATCGGCGCCGGTGACCCGGCGCTGGCCACCGAACTGAGTGAGCTGGCCAGCCGTTTCCCGGATCAGCTCAAGTTCATGGAGGGACACACCAGCCGCATCGCTCATTGGGTGGTGGCTGGCAGTGATTTCTTTTTGATGCCGTCGCTATTCGAGCCGTGCGGTCTGACCCAGATGTACGCGCTGGCCTACGGCAGCCTGCCCCTGGTACGGGCGGTCGGCGGCCTGCGCGATACTGTCGTTCCCTACCGCCCGGACAACCTGACCATTGCCGCCAACGGCCTGGCCTTTGAGCAGCCTAGCCCGGCGGCGCTGCTCGAAACCCTGCATCTGGCTCAGCGCCTGTTCTGTCACGACGGCACCCGCTACCGGGTCATGCAGCAACAGGCGATGGCCACCCGCTTCAACTGGTCGGAGGCGGCCACAGCCTATCTGCAGGTCTATCAGGCGGCTCTCCACTTTCAGTTTTATTGAAACCTGGTGGCGGCGGTGAAAATACGGTTGACGGCTCGCCAAAATTCCCTAGAATGCGCGGCACCACGCAGAAGTGGCGGAATTGGTAGACGCGCTAGTTTCAGGTATTAGTGCCCGAAAGGGCGTGAGAGTTCGAGTCTCTCCTTCTGCACCAAATTCAACAAGGCCCGCCTGATGCGGGCCTTGTTCGTTTCTAGCCCTGCTCATCCAGCCGTAGCCGTTCACGAAACCGCCCCAACGCCCGTCGCTCGCCGGCCATCAGGCAGGGCAGCAGCCACAGCTGATCATGGCTGACGTAGTAGATGGCGTTCTGTCCGAGCTCAGCGGCCAGCGCCAGCGCCTGCGGCTCATCAACCCATACCGCCCAGCTGCGCTCCTGATGGCTGAGATCGGGGGCGGCGCCCACCACGCGCAAGTGGGCCACCCGCCACTGCTGCAGGCGCTGCTGCAGCTGGCGGTCACGAATACCGTTGGCACCCGCGCTCAGCAGCTGGCCATGCGGGTTACAGGCGGTGATGATGGCAAACTCGCCACCCCAGCCACTGCCCTGACTGACGACAAAGCAGGTGGTGGCATAGAGCTGCCATAACCCCCGCTGCTGGCTCTGGTTCACATTCCGCATCCTGACCCTCCGCCTCCTTTTGCAACCAGCCGCCGCGCCCCACTAGACTGAGTTACCCTTCCCTCAGCATGCCGGGCCGCATGGCAACAAGGATAGCCACCACCTCTCTGCGTAGCAGCAGCATTCTGTCAATGATGCTGGTGGCCACCGTCGCCCTGCTCATCGGCCTGGGGGTTCAGTACCTGGCCTACAGCCGCCAGCAGCAACAGGCACTCCTGACCCAGGCCCGGGTGCTGGCCGAGATGACCGCCGCCAATGCCGGCACCGCCCTGCTGTTTGACGATGTCGACAGCGCCCAGATCTTCAAACGCGACCGCAGTAGCGAC
>JAGOCY010000203.1 GCA_017998495.1 Corallincola sp. | reverse complement strand
CATCAACCGGGACCGAGGTCACTCACCAGCGCTAGGGTGCTGGTTGAGGTGCTGCCGTTAGCAGCTGGTCGTAGCCGGCGTCATCGAGCCAGCGCTGCTGCGCCATCAGGCCAACCTCGCCCTGCTCATCCACCACCAGGGTAAACACGTGCCAGTATTCGTTTGGGGTGCCGGCCGGTGGGGTAAAGAGCTGTGGCTGACCCTGCAGGTTAAGTTCCACCCGCGCTGGTGAGGATGCGATCGAGCCACTGCCGGTGTAGAGATGAACCACATAATGATAGTGGCCGGCCAGCGCCAGCGACGGCAGGGTGATCACCTCGGGGCCGAAGCCACTGGTATCGTCCACATCCAGGCTGAACTGCCAGCCATCGACGCTGACTGCCGGATTCTCGAACGACAGCTCGAAGCTGCTGGCGGCCAGGTTAGCGACCAGATGGCTGTTGAGATCGTGGGGCCGGGCCCCCCAGGTCAGGCGCACGGTGGCCGCCGCCGGCTCCAGTTGCAGGCAGTCGCTCAGGGTGATGGCGCTGGCGCCAACGTCGGTCACCAGGGTCCTGGACTGGCTACCCCGGGTGGCGCTGAGCAGCAGCTCGGCGTTGCTGCCGACGGGCAGCACAAACTGGCCCTGGTCATCGCTGACGGCCCGGCTGCGGCCGATATAGCTGCGCCCTTCGGCCATCACCTCGGCGCCCGCCAGCGGTTGGCCAGTGGTCTCCACGCAGCCGTTGATCTCGGTGGTGGTGAGGTAGTCGGCGCTATGCCACAGGGTGAAATGGCCGACCTCGCCCTGGTAGTAGTAACGGCCATTGCTGCTGGCCAGACTGGCCTGGCCCTCCTCGAGCCACAGGCCGCGCCCCTCATCGAACCAGTAGAGGGGAACTTGGGCGGCCATGCTGGCGCCATCGAGCCGCTCGGCCAGCGGCAGGCGCAGGGTGGCTTGGGCCCCCGCGGCCAGCGTCAGCGGTTGGCCGCTACCAGCGCTGATCACCACTGACAGGGCGCCGAAGGATGCGATCAGGCGCGGCTGGTCGCCATCCTCGGCAATAGCGCGATAGTCGCCCGGCAACAGGCCAGGATCGGCCGATGGATCGAGCACTGCCACATCCACATTGACCGCACCTCGCCAGGGCTGGCCGTTGCTATCGACCAGACTGTTGGCCGGCAGACTGACCAGGACCAGACCATCACGGCTTACCTCAATCGCGGCTTGGCCGTCGTCATCGCTCTGGCGTTCGCTGGGCAGCAGTTGCAGCCGGGCGTTCATGGCCGGCGCCTGCTCGTTGTTGGCTACGGCCTGCTGGCCACTGACAAAGCCGCTGGCGCTGGCCACCAGCTGGAAGTCGCTGCTGATGCCGGTGGCATCGAAGGTGAACCGACCGGCCGGGTCGGTCGTGCCGGTGGCGACCACTTGCGCCACGCCATCGACGTTGGCGTAGAGGGCCAGGGCGGCGGCAGCCACCGGCTCACCGTTGTGGTAATGGCTGACCGTGGCGCTGAGGGTGCCAATGTTGCTGCAGCTCACTACGAGATCGCTGATGTCGCTGCCATTGATGGTCAGGCTGCTGTGGTTGAGGTTGCAGCGCTGGGTAAAGGGCTGGGCGCTGAGGCTCAGATTGACCTGGGCGCCGTCGGCATAGTCGCCCGCCAGCTGAAAGTGGCCGTTGCTATTGAGCTGCTGGTTGCTGTCGCCATTGATGCTGAGGGTCAGGCTGCCGTTAAGGCCGGTGATGGTGCCGCTGATCTGGTAGCTGCTGGGTGGTGGTTCTGGCCCTGTGCCACCGCCACCGCCACCGCCACAGGCCACCAGGGCCAGCGCCAGCGCGCCAGCCAACAGACTGTTAGGGGATTCCATAGCTGCTCTCCTTGAAGGACAACGTGCATTACCCGGGGGTAAGCACCTTTCCAGGAAAGGGGTCCAGCAGATGGCCTCGGTTGGGGGGTCAGGTACGACTTGCCAGGCACCACTTCCCTGCGCACGGCCGCCGCGATGCTGCTGCGACCCTGCCCAGGGCAGTGATCGCGGTTAGCCGGGATCGTTGTGACGCAATCCGCGTACGCCGGCGGTGATCAACACAAAGAATAGCGGAACAAAGAAGATGGCGAGGAAAGTGGCGGCCAGCATCCCCCCCATCACCCCGGTGCCGACACTCTGGCGCGCCGCCGCCCCGGCGCCGCTGGACAGCGCCAGCGGCAACACGCCGAGGATAAATGCCAGCGAGGTCATCAGGATCGGCCGGAAGCGTAAGCGCGCTGCCTCCACCGCTGCCGCCATAGGTTTCATCCCCTCATCCATCTTGTAGATGGCGAACTCGACAATGAGGATGGCGTTTTTGGCCGCCAGCCCGAGCAGGGTGACCAGGCCAATCTGGAAGTAGACATCGTTGGTCATGCCACGCAGATAGACCGCGGCTAGCGCGCCAAAGGTGCCAAAGGGCAGGGCCAGCAGCACCGACAGCGGCAGGCTCCAGCGTTCGTACTGGGCGGCCAGAATGAGGAACACCATGATCACCGCCAGCCCCAAGGCAAAGCCGGCCGCGCCTGAGGATTTTTTCTCCTGAAAGCTGGCGCCGGCCCAGTCGTAGCTGAACTCCGCTGGCAGCACCTCGGCCAGGATCTGCTCCACCCGCTCAATCGCCTGGCCGGAACTGATGCCGGGGGCGCCGGAGCCGAAGATCTTCACCGCCGGCAGGTTGTTGAAGCGATCCTGCGAATCCGGCCCGGCGCTGTAGCTGAAACGGGCGAAGGCGGTCATCGGCACCATGGCGCCGCTGGCGGCACGCACGTAGATGTTGCCCAGATCCTCAGGGCTGGTGCGATAGCTGGAGTGGGCCGACATCAGCACCTGCCAGCTGCGCCCGAACTTGTTGAAGTCATTGACGTAATAGGTGCCGAGGGTGGCCGACAGGGTGTCAAAGGCGGCGTCGATATCGATGCCGAGGGTCTTGGCCCGTTCGCGGTCGAGATCGACATGCAGCTGCGGCGCACCGGCCCGCCACAGGGTGGCGACGTTCATCAGCTGCGGATCGCTGTTGGCCTTGGCCAAAAACGCCTGGGTCACTTCATTAAGGCGTGCCGCCCCGCCTTCACCGCGGTTCTGGATATAGAGCTCAAAGCCGCCAGCGGTGCCCAGGCCAAAGATCGGTGGCGGGTTGAAGGCCAGCACCAGCGCCTCGCGGATATGGGCGGTGCGGCCGAACAGCTCGCCCACCAGCTCTTGGGTGGTCACCTCGCGCTCATCCCAGTCGGTCTGGCCGACAAAGATGGTAGCCGCGCTGTTCTTGTAGCCGCCGCCGAGGAAGTCAAAGCCGGTGAAGGCGATGGCGTACTGGTTGGCCGGGTTGGCTTTGATCTGCTTGACCACTTCGGCCACCACCGCATCGGTACGCTCCAGGGTGGCGCCGTCGGGCAGCATCACTGCGGCGATGTAAAAGCCCTGATCTTCATCCGGCACCAGCGAGCCGGGGGTGGTGCGCCACAGCTGAGCGGTGAGCAGCACCATGGCGACAAACAGCACCACGCCGAGCAGCGCCCGTTTGAGCAGAAAGCGCACGCCGCTGGTGTAGCCGCGGGTGAGGCGCTCGAAGCCACGGTTGAAGGCCTGAGCCCAGCCTCCCGGATGTTTGTGTTCGGCTTTGAGAATGAGCACGCACAGGGCCGGGGTCAGGGTCAGCGCGACCACGCCAGAGATGGCCACGGCGATCGACAGGGTGATGGCGAACTGGCGGTACAGCTCGCCGGCCAGCCCGCCGAGAAAGGCGATGGGCACAAACACCGAGGTCAGCACCAGCACAATGGCGATCACCGGCCCGGTCACTTCGCGCATCGCCTGCAGCGCTGCCTCGTAGGCCGGCTTGCCCTGTTCATGCATGATCCGTTCGACGTTCTCCAGCACCACGATGGCGTCATCGACCACGATACCGATGGCCAGCACCATGCCGAACAGGGTCAGGGTGTTGATCGAATAGCCGAGCAGGTGGAGGCCGGCAAAGGTGCCGATCAGCGATACCGGCACCGCCAGACAGGGGATGAGGGTGGCGCGCCAGTTCTGCAGGAACATGAACACCACTAGGAACACCAGCACCATCGCCTCGCTCAGGGTTTTCACCACCTCGCGGATCGACACCTCGACAAAGCGGGTGGTGT
>JAGOCY010000202.1 GCA_017998495.1 Corallincola sp. | reverse complement strand
CCGCAAAGTGCTGCTTTATTTCTACCCCAAGGCGATGACGCCAGGTTGCACGGTGCAGGCCTGTGGCCTACGCGACAGCCAGGCAGAGCTGAGCCAGCGCGGAGTACTGGTGTTTGGGATCAGCCCTGACAAACCGGCCAGCCTGGCCAAGTTCGTGGCCCGCGATAATCTCAACTTCCGCCTGCTCGCCGATCCGGACCACGCCGTGGCCGAACAGTGGGGGGTGTGGGGGCCGAAGAAATTTATGGGACGCGACACCATCGGCATCCATCGCACCAGCTTTCTGGTGGATGAGCAGGGGCTGATCGCCAAGGTGTTCGACGACTTCAAGACCAGCAACCACCATGAGGTGGTGCTGGCCTGGCTGGATCGTTAAGGCTCAGACGCTGGCCGACGTCTCGCTGCTGCGGGAGGTCGGCCAGGCATTGACCACGGCCTTGACCAGGGTGGCCAGCGGAATGGCGAAAAACACCCCCCAAAAGCCCCAGATGCCGCCAAAAAACAGCACGGCCACAATGATCGCCACCGGATGCAGGTTGACCGCCTCAGAAAAGAGCACCGGCACCAGCACATTGCCATCCAGCACCTGGATCAGCAGATAGCCGCTGACCACATACCAGAACTCCGGCGATATCCCCCACTGAAACAGCGCCACCAGTACCACCGGCAGGGTCACCACAGTGGCGCCGATATAGGGTATGAGCACACTCAGCCCCACCGCCACCGCCAGCAGTACGGCGTAGTTGAGCCCAAAGACCCAAAACAGCAGATAACTGGCGACCCCGATGATGACGATCTCCAGCACCTTGCCACGCACATAGTTCATCACCTGCTGGTTCATCTCGGCCATCACCCGCTCGGCCAGGTGGCGGTTAGCGGGTAGATAGCGCTGGATGGAGGCAATCAAGGCACGCTTGTCCTTGAGCAGAAAAAACAGCAGCAGCGGCACCAGAATGGCGTAGACCAGAATCGCGACCAGCGACAGCAGTGAGCCCAGCGATGCCGACAGCACCACCTCTCCCACCGCCAGCAGGCGGGTGCGCAGGCTATCAACCAGCATATCGATCTGGGCCTGGCTGATGGTATCGGGGTAGCGTTCGGGCAGGTTGAGCAGCAGCACCTTTAGCTGCGCCAGCATGTTAGGCAGTTCGCGCACCAGCGTGGTGCCCTGCTGCCACAATAGCGGCATCAGCACCAGCAACCCAAGCAGCATCAAGCCGATGATGGCCGAAGCCACCAGTGTCGCCCCCAGACTGCGCGGGCAGCGCCAGCGTTCCAGCAGGTTGACCACGCCATCACACAGATAGGCCAGCACCAGCGCGATCAGCAGCGGCATCAGAATATTGCCGAACAGCCACAGCAGAATGAAACAGCCGGCCAGCAGCACCGCCAAGGTGATAGCCGCCGGATCACTGAAGCGGCGTCGATACCAGCTGACAAAGACCTCAACCATGGTAAGCGTCACTCCTGTAAAGAAGGGTTAGCGGCGGCGTGCCACGACAGCCACCAGAGACCGTCACCGCCGCTGACCACATAGCCGATGCGGCGCCGCCGCAGGTAGCGGCCAACATCATTAACCGCAGCTACATCATCAAGTTGCGCCAGACCTTCAGCCTCTGCCAGGGCCAGCTTGAGGGTCACCAGCAGCAGCGGGCAGCGCAGGCCACGCCAGTCGTGGCCGGCCGGGGCACTCATGGACATCATCCCGACAACCGGCTAATTTAGGCCGAGCAGCTTACCAGATGGTTTTCTGAGTGACGATTCGCACGTTTTCGCGGGCCCGCCCCCTGGCGCTCGCCCTGAGTGTTCTTGTCGCCCTGCCCGCACCCGTTCCAGCCAGCAACGCTCTGCCCGATATAGGGACAGCGGCGGTGGATGCATTGTCGCTGGACCGCGAGCGGGAGTATGGCGCTGCCTACATGATGCAGCTGCGGGCCAGCGCGCCCATCATTCAGGACCCGGTGCTCACCGACTATGTGTCGGATCTGGGCTATCAGCTGCTGCGCCATGCGGATCGCCTCGATCACCGCTTTCACTTCTTTGTCATCAACAATCCTGAAATCAACGCCTTTGCCTTCTTTGGCGGCCATGTCGGCATCCACACCGGGTTGTTTTTGCACGCCGATCAGGAGAGCCAGCTGGCCTCGGTGCTGGCCCACGAAATCGCCCACGTCACCCAGCGCCATCTGGCGCGCATGATCGCCGAGCAGGAGCGCAACTCACCGCTGACCATCGCCGGGGTATTGGGTTCCATTCTGCTGGCAGTGGCAGCGCCCGGCGCTGGCATGGCGGGTATGGCCGGCATGTCGGCCACCATGGCCGCCAGCCAGCAGGCCTCCATCAACTTTACCCGGCTGCATGAACAGGAAGCGGATCGGCTAGGGATGCGCATGCTCACCGCCGCTGGTTTCGATGCCTGGGGCATGCCTGATTTCTTCACCAAGATGGCGGCCCAGTACCGCTTTGCCAGCAAGCCGCCGCAGATGCTGCTGACTCACCCGCTGACCGAAGCGCGTATTACCGACAGCCGCAACCGCGCTGCTGACTTCACCCGTCAGCCGCCCCGCGATGAACCGCTGTTCCAGCTAGCCCGGGCTCGGGTGGTGGTGCGCTATGGTGGCAAGCAGGCCGAAGAGCTAGTCAAGCAGCTGAGCGCCAAGCTTGAGCGCGGCGAACGCCCCTTTGGCAGCGCCACCCCTTACGCCCTGGCGCTGGCCCTCACCGACGCCAAACGCTACGACGAGGCCAAAGCCCAGCTACTGCCGCTGCTCAAGGCGCAGCCTGACAATCTGTTTTATCTCGATACCCTGAGCGACATCGCCATCGGTGCGCGCGATTACGAGCTGGCCCAGCAACCGCTGGAGGAGGCCGCCCGGCTTCGCCCCAACAACAGCGTTATCACCATCAATCTGGCTCATCTGCTGGTCACCCGTGGCCACTATCAGCAGGCGTTGACCCTGCTGGAACGCTACCAGCAGGAGCGCGAAGTGGACGATCTGGTGTTGGGCATGCTCGAGCAATGCTATGGCAAGCTCAACCAGGAACCGCGCCGCCAGCAGATTCGGGCCGAACGGCTGGCGCTGGTCGGCAATTTTCCCCAGGCGATCGATGCGCTGCAGACCGCCCACAGCCTCTATGGCAATAACGCCGTCGAGCAGCTGCGCATCGAAGCCCGTATCCGCCAGTTCAAGGAGCAGGAGCAATGGCTCAGGAGCCTTTAGTCGCCGTCACCCTTTACCACAACCCGCGCTGTTCCAAGTCGCGCTGCGCTCTTGAGCTGGTGCGGGAGCGCGGCATCGAGCCGACCATCATCCCCTATCTGGAGCAACCGCCCGAGCGCGCCACCCTCGAAGCCCTGGTGCGGCTGACCGGCGCCGCCTCAGTGCGCGAGCTGATGCGGACCAAAGAAGATGAGTACAAGGCGCTCGAGCTGGCCCGGGTTAGCGACGAGCAGGCGCTGCTGGATGCTCTGGTTGCTCACCCACGCCTGCTGGAGCGGCCCATCGCCGTGGTCGGCGACAAGGCGGTGGTAGCGCGGCCGCCAGAGCGGGGGCTGGAGCTGCTGCCATGACCGCCCAGGAGTTACTGCGCTGGCGCCGGCTGGCCACCGCCAGCTACCTCGCCCTGTTCAGCTGGATGGGGTTATGGCTGTGCCGCGACGGCCTGCCTGACTGGCTGGGGCTGGCCATCGGCTGGTTGCCGCTGTGGCTGCCGCTGTGGGGCATTCTGCGTGGCCGCATCTACACCTTCGCCTGGAGCAATTTCATCGTCATCCCTTATCTGGGCCATGCCGTGGTGCTCGCCTGGATCAACCCGGAGATGCGCGTTGCCGGCTTCGTCGAGGGGTTGCTGGCCCTCTCCACCCTGCTGCTCACCTCCTATTACACCCGCTTTGCCTCGCGCTATCGCCGCCTCCACGGCAGCGCCGCTAACGCCCTGCTCGGGCTGGATGACGATGAACCTGCACCGCGCCCCTGATTATCTGTGCTGGCTGTTATTACCACTGCTCGCTGCCTGCGGTGGCGGTGGCGGTGGTGGTAGCAACAGCACTACGCCGACGGCCAAGCCGCCACAGCTGCAGTTGATCGATACCCAGCCGGCCATCGGTGGCGCCATCGCCCTGCTCGCCGATCAGCCGGTTAGCTGGCAACAAGTCG
>JAGOCY010000006.1 GCA_017998495.1 Corallincola sp. | reverse complement strand
CAGGCCAATGGCGCGGGAACGGGCGCGCTCGCTCATGCAGATTCTCCATGGGTGACAGGTTGGCCGCGGCGCAGGAACTGCTGCACCCGAGGGTCCGGGTGATCCGCCAGCAGATCATGGGGATTGCCGATGGCGATCTGGGTCTTGGTGGTGGCGTCCAGCAGCACGCCGCGATCGGCGATGGCAAAGATGCTGGCCAGTTCATGGGTGACGATCACCACAGTGCTGCCCAGGCTGTCACGCAGCTGCAGGATCAGATCATCGAGGTTGCGCGAACTGATCGGGTCCAGTCCGGCCGAGGGTTCGTCGAAAAACAGGTATTCAGGATCGAGGGCTAATGCTCGGGCCAGCGCCGCGCGCTTTTTCTGGCCGCCAGACAGCTGGCTCGGATAGCGATCGGCATAAGGGGCAAGGCCCACCAGCGCCAGCTTCAGCTCCACCAGTTCGCGGATTTCAGCAGGGCGGTGGCTGGAGAACTGTTCCAGCGGCAGGGCCACGTTTTCGGCCACCGTCATTGACGACAGCAGCGCGCCAGACTGGTAGGCGATGCCGCAACGGCGCTGCAGTTCGCCGCGGGCATTGGGGCTGAGCTGCCACAGGTCGTCATGGCCAAACAGAATGCGCCCGGATTTGGGCTGCAACAGGCCGATCAGGTGACGCAGCAAGGTGCTTTTACCGCAGCCGGAGCCACCCATGATGGTGAAGATCTCGCCACGGCCGATGGCAAAATTGAGATCGCGCTGGATCAGGGTTGGGCCATAGCTCATGGTCAGGTTATCGACCGTCAGATGAGCGTCCATCACACCCCCATCACGGTGGTGATCAGGGTCACCAGCGCATCGCAGCAGATAATGGCGACAATGGATGCCACCACCGCGCGCGTGGTCGCCGCCCCCACAGCCGAGGCGCTACGGCCACTGGCCATACCAGTCATGCAGCCCACCACGCCGACAATGACGGCGAACAGCATGCCCTTGAAGGTGCCGATGATGAAATGGCGCAGCGCCACCGTCTCGGTGAGCTGCGACATGTACTGGGTCAGGGTGATATCAAACATCAGCCAGCACACCAGGGCGCCGCCAATAACGCCCACCGCAATTGAATAGAGCGTCAGCAGCGGCATCATCAGCATTAGCGCCAGGATGCGAGGCACTACCAGGAACTCCATGGGGGGCAGCCCCATGGTGCGTAGCGCGTCGATCTCTTCGTTGGCTTCCATACTACCCAGCTGGGCGGCGTAAGCAGCGCCGGTGCGTCCCGCCATGATGATGCCGGTGAGCATGGCCGCCATCTCGCGGGCCATGCCAAATCCGACCAGGCTGGCGACGTAAATGGTGGCGCCGAAATTTTCCAGCTGGATAGCGCCGACAAAGGCCAGAATCATCCCCATCAGCAGTGACAGCAGCGAGACTATGCCCAGGGCTTTGGGGCCGGCGAGGTCCATCTGCTCGGTCACATCCTTAAGCCGGATACGGCCTTTACCCACCATCACTCGGCCAAGGGCCAGCAGCAGATCACCAATGAACACCGCTACCGCTTCAAAGTTGCGCCAGCGGTCAATGACGCGCAGGCCGATGCGTTGCAGCTGGCCCTTGTGGCCGGGCTCGCCGTTGTCTGGCTCAGGATTGTGGTGGGCCAGCGCCATCAACCGGCCAACACCATCGGGCATGCCGTCCCAATTGAGGGCCAACTGCCGCCGGCCGGCGTTTTCTTCCAGCTGGCGCAGCAGTACCAACAGCGCCGAGCCCCAGGCGGTTAGGCCGTGGCCGTCGAGACGCACGGCGCTGCCTTCCCGCAGGCGGTCGATTTTAAGCAGCAACTGGCGGCCCACTTCGTTGGCCAGCGGTTGCCGCCAGTCCCCATAAAGGGAGAGGCGCAGGCTGCCGTCGGCCTGAGGTTGGAGTTGGGCGCTGGGAGCGGAGGCCATGCCATGTTCAACTGAGCGGAGGTGGCCCCTATGTTAGCTGAGGGCGCCGGGTATACCAATGATCCAGCGGGGGTTATCACGATAGAAGCATCCCACACAAAGCGCTTGCACTTGGCAAAAGGCACTGTATATTCAGACAGTGACTGTATGAAAAAACAGGAAGTGATATGCGTGAGCTGACCCCCCGTCAGGCAGAGATCCTGGAACTGATCCGTTCGGTGATCGATCACACCGGCATGCCGCCGACCCGTGCCGAGATTGCCGAGCGCCTGGGCTTCAAGTCGGCCAATGCGGCCGAGGAACACCTAAAGGCGCTGGCGCGCAAGGGGGTGATTGAGATGCTGCCGGGCACCTCGCGCGGCATCCGGCTGGTGCAGGATGAGGCCAACGACAGCGGCCTGCCGCTGATTGGCAAAGTCGCGGCTGGCGCGCCGATTCTGGCCGCTGAACATGTCGAGGAACGGCTCAGCCTTGATCCGGCGCTGTTCCATCCGCGCGCCGACTATCTGCTGCGGGTGCAGGGCGACAGCATGCAGGAGATTGGCATTCTCGATGGCGATCTGCTGGTGGTCCATCGCACCGCCGAGGCCCGTAACGGTCAGGTGGTGGTGGCTCGGGTGGGGGAGGACGAAGTGACAGTCAAGCGTTTCCAGCGCAGCGGTCACCAGGTCAGCCTGCTGCCAGAGAACAGCAGTTATCGACCCATAGAGGTCGACCTGCGCCACACCAGCTTGAGTATCGAGGGGTTGGCGGTTGGCGTGATCAGACGGGGGGCATGGTCATGAATGGCGCCAATGTCTGGGCTCTGGCCCGCGCTGCGTTGCAGCAAGCTCATGGTGCTGTGCCAGCACCGGTGGCTGGCACTATGGTCGAAGTGGGTGGTGTCGGCTTGCCGCCCCACCTGGCCACGATTCGCGCCGCACTGCGCCAACCCGGCTGGCTGACGCTGGTGGCGCCACCGACGCGGGCGCTGATCTCGCCGTTGCTGGCGGATGGTGTTGATGCCAATCGCTTGCTGTGGGTTCATCAGAGCGCGACCCTGGATGAAGTGTGGGCTGCCGAACAGGCGCTGCTGGCTCGGCGCAGTGCACTGGTGATCTGCTGGACCAATAACTTAACTGAGCGTGATCGCAAGCGCCTGTTACTGGCGGCCCGCCGCAGTGGTGGTTGCGTGCTGGTGCTGACCGCTGCGACTTCGCAGTCGCGGGCACCACAGGCCAACGCCAATCTGGCGCTGGCTGGGCTGGCGTTGCACTAATGAGGCTTGGTCGCTCTGGGCTGCGCTGGCGGGCGCTGTGGCTAGCGCTGTTGCTGGTGGCAACAGGTTGCGAGCAGCCGCCGTCCGCTTCAGCGCTACCCGCTCACCAAGCTACTTGGCTCGATCTCTGGCCCCAGGGGCGGCCGTTGCCGACATTCAGCCTGACAGATCACCATGGCCAGCCGTTTGGACCGCAGCAACTGCAGGGCCGCTGGACGCTGATGTTTGTCGGTTATACCTATTGTCCTGATATTTGTCCGACCTCACTGGCGACCATGGCGGCGGCCTGGCCGGCCCTCAAGGCGCGCTGGCCAGCGTTGCAACTGGTGTTTCTCAGTGCTGACCCGGGGCGGGACAGCCCACAGCGGCTGGCTCAGTACGTCCCCTATTTCAATCCCGAATTTATCGGTATCAGCGGCCCGTTGAGCGAGATTCACCGGCTGGCAGATCCCTTGACTCTGGTATTCAGCCAGCCGGATACCAGCCTGCCAGGTTACCTCATCGACCATAGCGCATCGCTGGCCGTGGTTGGACCTGATGGCGTTGGCCGCGGCGCCATTCGCCCGGCGCGGGCGAATGCCAGCCAGTTGATGATTGTTGAAGGGGAGCGGCTGGAGCTGCTGTTGGCGCCCCTGCTGGATGGCGAAAACAACAACGCCCGCTAGGCGGGCGCTGGTTGTTGGCACAGGTGACCGTTAATAGTAGGAGTGGTCACCGCGGCGGTGCTCGGTTACATCCCTCACCCCGGTCAGCTCGCCCGGAAATTTCTCCAGCAACTCTTTTTCGATCCCTTCTTTCAGGGTTACATCGACCATGGCGCAGCCGTTACAGCCGCCGCCAAACTGGAGAATGGCGAGCCCGTCCTGAGTCAGTTCAATCAGCGTGACTTTGCCACCATGGCTGGCCAACTGCGGGTTGATCTGGGCGTTGAGTACATACTCGACCCGCTCATCCAGCGGCGCGTTCTCTTCAACTTTACGCACCTTGGCGTTGGGGGCCTTGAGGGTCAGCTGTGAACCCAGCTTGTCAGTGACAAAGTCGATGCTGGCATCAAGCAGGAAGGGCGCGCTTTGCGGGTCTACGACCACCGTGAAGCCAGCCTCTTGCGGCAGATGCTGATCGTCTTCGGCAATGGCTTCGGGTTCGCAGTAAGAAACGCCGCACTCAGCCTGAGCGGTGCCGGGGTTGAGCACAAACACGCGGATGCAGGTGCCTTGCGGTTTATTGGCCAACAGCTTGGCAAAGTGGCCCTGGGCCTCAGCAGAAATGGCGATCATGACGACTCCGCAAAAGTTGAGCGTATTACTCGGTTAAATATACCCCAGCTGACCTCAGCCGAGAATCCCTGAACGGCGATCAAGTGGCGTGCGCGCCAGCACCAGCGCCCTGACCTCGCTCGCCCCGGCGGCTTTGAGTACCCGGGCTGCGGCAAACAGGGTGGAACCAGTGGTCATCACATCATCAACCAGCACCAGTCGCAGCCCCTTGACAGGGCCGTTGACCGTAAAGGCACGGCGCAGATTACGCCGTCGGGCGGCCGCCTTCATCCCTGCCTGAGGGGGCGTGTCCGCTGTGCGTGTCAGTAGTTGAGCACAGGTGAGGCCAAGGGCACGCGACCAATATTCAGCCAGCAACTGGGCCTGATTGAAGCCGCGCTCGGCCAGGCGGTTGTGATGCAAGGGCACAGGGACCAGTATCGATTGCGTAACCAGTGAATGAATCAGTGGCGCCGCGCTCTGAGCCAGCACTGTTGCCAGTGGCGCGTCACCTGGGTACTTCATCTGGGCGATCAGCCGCTGCAACGGTGGTTGATACAGCCATAGCGCTTGGCAGCCATCCAGCGGCGGAAGGCGGTGCAGGCAGTGCTGGCACAGCTGGTCTAATGCCAGTGGCTCGCCACATCGTGGACAGCCATGCTGCCAGCGCGGCAGGGCCCTGCGGCACCACGGGCAGAGGCCGTGGCTGGTTGACAGTGATGGTTCACCACAGCTGAAGCAGCGCCAGGGTAGCCAGCGTCGTAGATGGTTGGTGACGGCGGTGACAGTCTCTAACATACAGGCCTCATCCTTGAGGGGGGCTGATGAGCCAAGTGTACTGCGAACAAGTAGGAAGTGGGCCCGACTTGGTGCTGGTCCATGGCTGGGGACTCAGTGGTGCGGTATGGCAGGGGCTGGTACCGCTATTGGCGCCCCACTTCCGTCTCCATCTGGTCGACCTGCCCGGTTTTGGTCACAGCCGCCAGCACGGCGCCCTTAGTCTGGATCAGCAGGCCCGGGCCTGCGCTGCCGTGGTGCCGGCCGGCGCAATCTGGCTGGGCTGGTCGCTGGGGGGATTGGTGGCGGTCACCGCTGCGTTGGCGGGCCATGGCCAATTGCGGGGGGTGGTATGGGTGGCCACCAGCCCCTGTTTTGTCAGCAAAGATGGCTGGCCAGGAACGGATGGGGCGCTACTGGAACGCTTTCGCCATGAACTGGCGGCTAATTATCGAGCCACACTGGAGCGCTTTGTTGCCATTCAGGTCATGGGCAGCCGCACCGCCCGGGCTGAGCTAAAGTGGCTGCGCGAGCAGCTAAACGCACGCCCTGAGCCAGCCCCAGAGGCATTGGATAACGGCTTGGCGCTGTTGGCCAACAGCGATCTTCGACAGGCGATTCAATCGCTTAAACAGCCACTGCTGCGCTATTACGGCGAGCATGACAGTCTGGTGCCGCAGGCCAGTCGTCACCTTGGACCATGGCCAGCGGGCGGCCAGCGGCTCTTCGCCGGGGCCGCTCATGCGCCTTTCATTTCGGACCCTGAGGCTTTTGCCGCAGCACTAATGGTGGATCTGGCGCCACTGTGCGCCATGGCACAAAGCGGTAAATGAGCTTGGCCGAAGCGCCGATGTGGATAATAATTGTGCAAAGCCCTATCCCATGGCAGAGGTGATAACCATGCAAGTGCAGAGTGCGTTCGCGTCGGGCGTTCAAGGCCTGCAGCGTTCTGAACAGGCATTGAATGAAGCCAGTGCCGCCATTGCCCGTCAGCCGGTCGAGCAGCAACAGCAGCTGCGTAATGTTGAAAGTCCGCAGCCGCAGCAAGCCATCACCAGCAGCGCCAGTGAAACTCGGCCGATAACCGATGAGCTGGTTAAATTGCGGCTGGCGGAGCGTGATGCCCAGGCCAACAGCAAGGTGATCCAGACCGCTGATCAGGCGGTGGGCTCGCTGATTGATACCCGCGCCTGAGCCATGTTGCCGACGGTCTCTGGTAGCACTCCGCCGCTGACACTGGCCAACCCGCCGACTGAAATGGCGCGGCGGGATGCCCAGAGTCGTGAGCGTATTGGTCAACTGGAGCAGGGCCAGGGTTCTGGTCGGTCACGCAACCTGAGTGCCGAGGGCGATCCGGAAAGGGCGCCCGCTCAGCAGGTTAGTGGCGAGTCGGCAACCAAAGGTGAGGCCTCAGAGGTTGAGGCCAGTGATGCCGATGGCAGTGCTAAAGAGCAGCAAGCGTCTGAGCAGGGCCAGCCGCAGGATGATGACGAGCAGCTGAGTGAGCGTGATCGCGAGAAGATCCGCGAGCTTAAGGCTCGCGATCAGGAGGTGCGGGCACATGAGGCCGCCCACGCCGCTGCTGGCGGGCGATATGCCGGAGCCCCAAGCTACGACTACGAGCGTGGGCCTGATGGCGCCAATTATGCCGTTGGCGGCGAAGTTCCGATCGATGTCAGCCCCATTGCCGGTGACCCGCAGGGCACCATTGCCAAGATGCAGACCGTCTATCGCGCCGCATTGGCTCCTGCCGAGCCTTCACCTCAGGATCGGCGGGTCGCTGCTGAGGCGCTGTCCCAGCAGGCCGCCGCCCAGGCGGAGTTGGCGCAACAGAGCATGAGCGACAGCGAGCCTGCGGCCGCCAAAGACGCTTCTGATGTGGATAGCCGCAAAGCGCCGCCCGCTGACAGCGAGCCCGCCGCGCAGGGCGCTATGGCCCCAGCTGGCGCCAGGACCCTGGAAAGTGCGGCACCTATGGCTGATGCCAATGGGGCTGTGGATGGCCGGGCCATTCGCATTGAACTGCATTATCTCAATCAGGTGGTGCCGGCCGGTCGGCCGCAGTTCAGCGTCACCGCCTGACGCCTGGTCGAACCATAGCAAAAGCCCGCCAGCTGGCGGGCTTTGTCGTTATAGCGCAGCCGCTTACTTACGCTTGGCGTTGGCGAAGGCCGCCGCCAGCGCATTACCCATGGCGGCATTGGCCGGTTGCGGCTGGGACTGCGCAGGTCGCTGCTGGTTGCCTCGTTGTTCTGCCGGCCGTTTATTGCCATCGCCGCCACTGCGGGCGGGCGCCGGGGTGTCGCTCAGACGCATGGTCAGGGCGACCCGCTGGCGCTGCAGATCCACCTCCAACACCTTGACCTTGACGATATCGCCCGCCTTCACCACTTCGCGCGGGTCACTGACAAACTTGTCAGAGAGAGCGGAGATATGGACCAGGCCATCCTGATGGACGCCGATATCGACGAAAGCGCCGAAGTTGGCGACGTTGGTCACCACCCCTTCGAGGATCATCCCCGGTTCGAGGTCGCTGACCTTTTCCACCCCCTCCTTGAACTCAGCGGTCTTGAACTCAGGCCGTGGATCGCGGCCAGGCTTCTCCAGCTCCTTGAGAATGTCGCGCACCGTTGGCTCGCCGAAGCGCTCATCGGTATAGCGTGCCGGGTTGAGGCTGCGCAGTTTGCCGCCATTGCCCATCAGCTCATGCACGTTGCTCTGCACATCCTTGATGATGCGCTCAACCACCGGGTAAGCCTCAGGGTGAACGCAGGTGGCATCCAGCGGGTTGTCGCCGTTGGCGATGCGCAGGAAGCCGGCACACTGCTCAAAGGCCTTGGGGCCAAGCCGGCTGACGTCAAGCAGCTGGCGGCGGTTGGCGAACCGCCCCTGACTGTCACGCAGGGCCACAATGTTGCTGGCCAAGGTCTTGTTCAGGCCCGAAACCCGGGTTAGCAGCGGGATGGAAGCAGTGTTGATGTCGACCCCAACGCTGTTAACGCAATCCTCGATAACGGCGTCGAGGCTGCGCGCCAGCTGCACCTGGCTGACATCATGCTGGTACTGGCCAACACCGATCGATTTGGGCTCGATCTTGACCAGTTCGGCCAGCGGGTCCTGCAGCCGGCGGGCGATGGAAACGGCACCACGCAGGGAGACATCAACGCCCGGGAACTCCAGTGCCGCCACTTCGGAGGCGGAGTAGACCGAGGCGCCAGCCTCGCTGACCATCACCTTGGTGACTTTGCCGCCGACCGCTTTAACCACATCCGCCGCCAGCTTGTCAGTCTCGCGCGAGGCGGTGCCATTGCCGATGGCGATCAGTTCAATGCCGTGCTTTTGTACTAATGCGATTAGGGTGCGAACCGCCTTGTCCCACTGGTTGTGGGGCTCGTGGGGGTAGATGGTGGTGGTTTCCAGCAGCTTGCCGGTGGCATCTACCGCCGCCACCTTACAGCCGGTGCGCAGCCCCGGATCGAGGCCAAGGGTGGCTTTGGGGCCAGCGGGCGCGGCCATCAGCAGGTCCTTAAGGTTACGCGCAAAGACGCCGATTGCCTCAGTTTCGGCCTGCTCACGGATGGTCGATAGCAATTCGCTTTCGAGGTGCATCAGCACCTTGACCTTCCAGGTCCACTGCACGGTCTGGCGCAGGAAATCATCGCCGGGGCGGCCGCGATGGCGGAAGCCGATATGCTCGGCCACCAGCCGTTCACCGCTGCTTTCAGTCACCTGCTCAAGGCCCGGATCGGCATCCAGCGCCAGCTGCAGAACTCCCTCGTTGCGGCCGCGCAGCATCGCCAACGCGCGGTGGGAGGGGACTTTTTTCAACGGCTCGCTGTGGCTGAAATAGTCGCTGTATTTGGCCCCTTCGCGCTCCTTGCCGGCGACCACCGTGCTTTTGAGATGGCCGTGATGCCACAGTTGGTCGCGTACCTTGCCGAGCAGGGCCGCGTCTTCGGCGAAACGCTCCATCAGGATATAGCGTGCCCCTTCCAGTGCCGCTTTGACATCCGCGACCCCAGCCTCGGCGTTGACGTAGGCCCCAGCTGCCTGTTCCGGATGAAGTGATGGGTCTGCCAGCAGGGCGTCGGCCAGTGGCTCTAGCCCCGCTTCACGGGCGATCTGGCCTTTGGTGCGGCGCTTGGGACGATAAGGCAGGTAGAGGTCTTCCAGTCGGGTTTTGTTGTCGGCCGTTTCGATCTGGGCCTGCAGTTCCGGGCTCAGCTTGCCCTGCTCGGCGATGCTGCGCAGAATGACCGCGCGCCGCTCCTCCAGCTCGCGCAGGTAACCGAGACGTTCGTGCAGATGGCGCAGATGGGTGTCGTCGAGGCCGCCGGTGGCCTCTTTGCGGTAACGGGCGATGAAGGGCACCGTAGCCCCTTCGTCGAGCAGGGCGACGGCAGCGGCGATCTGTGATTCGGCGACCTTGAGTTCGTCGGCAATGATGCGGTTGATGTTGACCATCGGCGGTATCTGTCCTTCACATATGAATGCTGGCGGGCAACCCCGCCAAGCGCGATATGGTAGTCAGTCGGGGCGCAAAATGCGCGGCCTTGTCCCCAGTTTTGGTGGACGGCCCGGCCAGTAACAAGCGAGAACAGCTGTGAGTCGATCCAATTACATCACCCGCGACGGTTTTGACGCCCTTGAGCGTGAACTGCGTTATCTGTGGAAGGAGGAGCGGCCACGGGTGACCCAGGCGGTGTCGGAAGCGGCTGCCCTCGGCGACCGCTCGGAGAACGCCGAGTACATCTACGGCAAGAAGCGGTTGCGTGAGATCGACCGGCGGGTGCGTTTCTTGAGCAAGCGACTTGAAGCCTTACAGGTGGTTTATCCCTCGCCCCAGCAGGAGGGGCGGGTGTTCTTTGGCGCCTGGGTGACGGTTGAGGACGAGGCCGGCCACGAGCATGAGTGGCGGCTGGTGGGCCCTGATGAGCTGGACCCGGCCAAGGGTTATATCAGCATTGACGCGCCGGTGGCGCGGGCGCTGCTGGGCAAGCGGCTGGATGACGAGGTGACGGTACAAACGCCATCTGGCAGCCACAGTTATCTGGTGGTGGCGATCCGTTACCGCTGAAGCTGACCGCCGCCAATAGCGGCCAGCACCGGGTCCAGCAGCAGCGCATCCTCCTGGCTGAGCAGGCGGTAGCCGAGGCTGAGTAGCCAGTCGAGATCGTCGCCGGCGTAGAGATCGTTGTAGTCGCCATAGCCGGGCAGATAGCTGACCAGCTGGCCATGGCGATCCTGCAACAGGATCACCTCGAGCTGGCCGTCGCTGGGCATGGCAAAGCTGTCGTCGGGGGCTGTAGGTTTCATCAGCGGTCCCGTTGGGGATCCACTTTCAAGGGTAGTTGCGGGGCCTGTGGCTGTTCCCCGGGTTTTACCTTTTGTGACAATCTGCCCACTGTGCGCCTTTCGACGGCGGATCGGGCGGCGCTATAGTGAGGCTCATCGCCCAAGGACCACGAATCGCCATGACCCAGGAAAGCACCAAGATCCTCGTAGTAGATGACGATGCCCGCCTGCGCGCCCTGCTGGAGCGCTACCTCAGTGAGCAGGGCTATCTGGTGCGCGGCGCCGGTAACAGCGAGCAGATGGATCGACTACTGGAGCGTGAAAACTTCCACCTGATGGTGCTCGACCTGATGCTCCCAGGCGAAGATGGGCTGGCCATTCTGCGCCGCCTGCGCCTGCAGGAAAACCGCATGCCGGTGGTGATGCTCACGGCCAAGGGCGACGAGGTGGACCGTATTGTCGGCCTGGAGATGGGGGCCGATGATTACCTGCCCAAGCCGTTTAACCCGCGTGAACTGCTGGCCCGGGTGCGAGCGGTGCTGCGTCGTCAGGTCAAGGAGCTGCCGGGGACGCTGTCGCTCGATGACGAAACTGTCACCTTTGGTGATTTCACCCTGCATCTGGCCACCCGCGAGCTGTTCAAGGGCGACGATCAAGTGCCGCTGACCAGCGGTGAGTTTGCCGTACTCAAGACTCTGGTCTCCTTCCCGCGTGAGCCGCTGTCGCGCGACAAGTTGATGAACCTGGCCCGCGGTCGTGATTACAGCGCTACTGAGCGCTCCATCGATGTGCAGGTGTCGCGCCTGCGGCGCATGATTGAGGCTGACCCCGGTAACCCCCGTTACATCCAGACCGTCTGGGGGCTGGGCTATGTGTTTGTGCCGGATGGCTCAGGCCGCTGATCATGCGCCTGTGGCCGCAGAGCACCTTTGCCCGTACCGTGGTCACCATTGGTGCGCTGCTGCTGGTTAACCAGCTGGTCACCTATCTGTTGGTCGCCTTTTACATCATCAAGCCCAACTATGAGCAGCTGATGCAGCAGGTGGCCAACCAGGTGAAGATCGTCTTCATCGGTTCGCCCAACCCTGGCCGCATGCCGATGTTTGTCTCCGACGAGCTGCGCTGGCGCTTTCACGAAGCCACCGGCATTCGTGCCATGTCGCTGTCGGTGGCACGGGCCGAGGGGGTTGAAGAGGCGGTCTACTATGCCTTTTTGTCGCGGCTGATGAGCGAGGAGCTGGGCGGTGAGGCCGAAGTGCGGCTGGAGCAGCAGGATGGCTACTTCGTCTGGGTGCGGCCGCCGCAGGCGCCGGAGCTGTGGCTCAAGATCCCGCTGCGTGGCCTCGATGACAGCTCTATTTCGCCCTTGCCGATTTACCTGGTGATGATTGGTGGCCTGTCGGTGCTGGGCGGCTGGCTGTTTGTTCGCAACCTCAACCGGCCGCTGCGCGATCTGCGTAACGCCGCACTGGCGGTGGCGGGAGGCCAGCTGCCGCAGCAGGTGGCTGAGCGCGGCCCCTGCGATGTGATTGAGGTGGTGCAAGCGTTTAACAAGATGGCGCTGGCAGTACGTCAGCTGGAGGAGGACCGGGCGCTGATGATGGCCGGCATCTCTCATGACCTGCGCACGCCACTGACCCGCATCCGGCTGGCGGCTGAAATGCTGCCCGATTCCAGCGACGAGTGGCGCGACGGTATCGTCCACGACATCGACGATATGAATGCCATCATCGATCAGTTTATCGACTACGTGCGTCAGGAGCGTCAGCCGGCGGCCAGCGCCGTCGATCTCAATGCGCTGGTGCAGGAGGTGGCTGATGAACTGCTGGTGGAGCAATCGCCGCAGTTGCAGCTGGGCGAGTCGGCGCTGGTGAGCGGTAACTCGGTGGCCCTCAAGCGCATGGTCACCAACCTGATGGAGAATGCCGCCCGCCATGGCGGCGGGGTGATCGAGGTGGAGACCTATCAGCAGCAGGATAAGGTGGTACTCAGGATCCTGGATCGTGGCCCCGGTATCCCGCCGGAGCAGATTGAGCAGCTGTTTGAGCCCTTTGCCCGTGGTGATCGTGCTCGCGGCAGTAGCGGCAGTGGCCTGGGGCTGGCGATCGTGCGGCGCATCATTGCCCGCCATGGTGGCCGGGTGGATGTCAGCAACCGCAGCGGTGGCGGCTTGATCGCTGAGGTCTGGCTGCCCGCGCGAGAGGCATCGGCCGGAGCGTCAACATGAAACGCGGCGGCGAGCCACCGCAGTCACCTTTGCCGCTGGTGATCATGGCCGGCCGTGATGCCCAGGGGCAGCCCCTGCCGGAGGGCTCTGCGGCCCATTGGCTGGCCGGTTACAAGGCGGTGGAGTGGCTGGTCGAGGGCGAACCGCTGGTTGCCACACTGGTCCGCCGTGCCCGCGCCACTGGCCATTTTGACCCAATCTATGTGGCGGGCCCGGCCGAACTGCTGCGTCCCCTGGCGCTGGATGCTCTCCTCATCGATACCGATGGCGAGCTGGACGCCAATCTGGCTGCAGCCTTGGCGGCGCTGGGAGCGCAGGTCAAGGGTAGCGTGGCCTTTCTCGCCTCCGACATCCTGCCTAGTGTGGCCAGCCTCAATGCGGCCATGGCGCTCTATGCCGCCAGTCGACGCTCGGCCATCTTCTTTCCGCTGGTCAGGGTGCCGGAGCAGCCGGAGCAACTGGGCCAGTCGGCCTACAAACCGCGTTACCGGCTGGTGGAAGCGAGCGGGCGGGAGAGCGCAGTGCTGCCGGGCCACCTGCTGATCGCTCGCCCCAGTGCCATCCGTCTCAATCTGGTTTATGCCCTGGTGCGCCTGGGTTATCGCACTCGCAACCAGCCGGTACGCCAACGTACTTGGCGCATGCTACTGGGGGCGATAGGTTTTCTGTTGCGCGAGGATCTGCGCCTGCTGCTGGCCGGCAAGGCGCCCCATTTAACGCTGACCGTGGTGCGTAATGCGCTGATTGTCAGCCGCTCTCTGCAGCAGGGGCGGATCGGTAGTCATGCGTTAATGCGGCGGTTACGGGCGGTGCTGGTGCGCGCCAGCTACCGGCTGCGCCATCCGCGTACCGCCGTGGTGTTGCCAGTAACCGATCTGCTCGATCTGGCCAAGGATTTCGACACAGTGGAAGAGATGGAAGCAGCTGGGGGGACGCTTCAGGCCCCCCCGGCTGGGAACACTCAGCCGCGGCTGTAAAGGATCTTCTTACTGCCGCCGTCGCAGCTACCCACCTTAACGGCCGAGGGGGCGGTCTCGGCGTCAGCGGCCACTATGGTCAGCTCATAGCCGCTGACCCCTTTGGCCTGGAGTTTGCCATCGATCTCGGCTTTCAGTTCATCGCAGTTTTTGACGGCAGCGGCGGCGGGCAGGGTTGCCAGCAGCAGGCCGACACTCAGCAGTGCGCGTTTCATTGGAGACTCCCTGTGAGGCTGTCCGGGGTGGTGCCGATCCTTGTGCCGGATCGTGCCTGATCAGTGTAAGAGCGATAGCTGGCCGGGCGGGAGAGGGCGGACAAAAAAGAGTGTGAGTTGATGAAAACGCCCCGGCGGGAAGCCGGGGCGTGGGTGGGGCAAGTTAAGGCAACGGGCTCAGAGTTGCGGTCCGGCTGCGACCAGCCGCTTGCCCTCGTCGTTGTCAGTGTATTTCTCGAAGTTTTTGATGAAGCGTCCGGCCAGATCCTGGGCCTTGCGATCCCACTCCGCCTGGTCGGTGTAGGTGTCACGCGGATCGAGGATCGCCGGGTTGACATCATGCAGGGCGGTCGGTACCTCCAGATTAAATACCGGGATCACCTTGCTCGGCGCCTTCTCGATAGACCCATCAAGGATGGCATCGATGATGGCGCGGGTATCCTTGATCGAGATGCGCTTGCCGCTGCCGTTCCAGCCGGTGTTCACCAAATAGGCCTTGGCCCCGGCTGCCTCCATGCGCTTGGCCAGCTCCTGGCCGTACTTGGTCGGGTGCAGGGTCAGGAAGGCGTTGCCGAAACAGGCCGAAAAGGTCGGGGTCGGTTCGGTGATGCCGCGCTCGGTACCCGCCAGCTTGGCGGTAAAGCCAGACAGG
>JAGOCY010000201.1 GCA_017998495.1 Corallincola sp. | reverse complement strand
TGTTGACTCAGGCCAATCTGCGCCGCTATATCCCTTGGATCACTGAGGGGCATCTGGAGCAGTGGCGTGAGCGTTTCGACCAGTACAACATTCCGGTGTCAGTGCCGCTATCGGTGTGAGGCGAAGTGCCAGCAGGTGCTCTGCCTGCCGGCGCTCAACCCCCTCAACAGCTGGGGGAAATTGTGTAAAATGCCCGCTCTTGGCCGCCGCTGGCGGTTTCTCTCCCTGATAATACGGAATGCATTGCATGCAGCAGCTGGATCAGATCACAGCCGAGGCCTTGGTTGCGATCGCGGCGGCCACCGATGTCGCCACCATTGAAGAGGTGCGGGTCAAGGTTCTTGGCAAAAAAGGTACCCTGACTGAGGTAATGAAGACCTTGGGTGGTCTCAGTGCCGAAGAGCGGCCGCGTGCCGGTGCGCTGATCAACGAAGCCAAAAATCGCGTGAGCGAGCAGCTGGATGCGCGCAAGCAGGCATTGGCAGAGGCGGAACTCAATAGCCGCCTGGAGGCGGAGCGCATCGACGTCACCCTGCCAGGGCGCGGCGCTTTGACCGGTGGTCTGCACCCGGTGACCCGCACTATCGAGCGCATTGAGAAGTTCTTTACTGAGCTGGGCTTTGAGGTGAAATCAGGGCCGGAAGTGGAGGATTCCTTCCACAACTTCGATGCCCTCAACATCCCGGAGCACCACCCGGCCCGTGCCGATCACGACACTTTCTATTTCAACAGCAACCTGTTGCTGCGCACCCAGACCTCCTGTGTCCAGATCCGCACCCTGGAGAAAGAGAAGCCGCCGCTGCGCATCATTTCGCCGGGCCGTGTCTATCGCAACGATTACGACCAGACCCACACCCCGATGTTCCATCAGGTGGAAGGGCTGCTGGTGGATCGCAATGTCAGCTTTGCCGACCTGCGCGGCATTCTGCATGACTTTCTGCATGCCTTCTTCGAAGAGGATCTGCAGATCCGCTTCCGCCCCTCGTTCTTTCCGTTCACCGAGCCATCCGCAGAAGTGGACGTGCTGGGCAAGAATGGCCGTTGGCTGGAAGTCTTGGGCTGCGGCATGGTGCACCCCAATGTGCTGCGTTCGGTAGGCATAGATCCGGAAGAGTTTTCCGGCTTTGCCTTCGGCATGGGGGTCGAGCGTCTGACCATGCTGCGTTATGGCGTGACTGATTTGCGCGCCTTCTTCGAGAACGATCTGCGTTTTCTCAAGCAGTTCGCCTGAGCCCGGGAGCTAGAGCATGAAATTTTCTGAACAGTGGGTGCGCGAGTGGGTCAACCCGGGCGTTGACCGCGCGACGCTAGCCGAACAGCTGACCATGGCTGGTCTTGAAGTTGATGGTATCAACCCGGTCGCCGCCTCCTTTAGCAACGTGGTGGTGGGCCAAGTCGTGGCCTGCCAGCAGCACCCGGATGCCGACAAGCTGCGTGTTACCCAGGTTGATGTGGGCAACGGCGAACTGCTGCCTATTGTCTGTGGTGCCGCCAACTGCCGTCTCGATCTCAAGGTGGCCGTGGCCAAGGTCGGTGCTGTATTGCCGGGCGATCTGGTGATCCGTGAAGCCAAGCTGCGTGGTCAGCCCAGTTTCGGCATGCTCTGCTCGGCCAAGGAGCTGGGCATCAGCGAAGAGGCTGATGGCCTGCTCGAACTGCCGGCCGATGCGCCGGTGGGCGCCGATCTGCGCGCCTATCTCGGCCTGGATGATGTCACCATCGAGATTGGCCTAACCCCCAATCGCGCCGATTGCTTAGGGATCATCGGTGTCGCCCGGGATCTAGCGGTGATCAACGGTGTTGATCTGCTTGATGCAAGGCAGCAGCCTGTGGCAGCCACTATCAGCGACAGCCTCAGCATTCATCTGGACGCTCCGGCAGCCTGTCCACGCTATCTGGGCCGGGTGGTGCGCAACATCAATCCGGGCGCCAGTACGCCGCTATGGATGAAAGAGAAACTGCGTCGCTGTGGGGTGCGCAGCATAGATCCGGTGGTGGACGTGACCAATTACGTGCTGCTGGAACTCGGTCATCCGATGCATGCCTTCGATCTCGACAAACTCGAAGGTGCCATCCATGTGCGTCTCGCCGCCAGTGGCGAGCAGCTGACCCTGCTCGATGGCCAGAGCGTGACGCTCGACGACAGCACTCTGCTGATTGCCGATGAGCGCAAAGCGCTGGCTATGGCCGGCATCTTCGGTGGTGCTGAGAGTGGCGTCAGTGGCGAATCGCGCCATATATTCCTCGAAAGCGCCTTTTTCAGCCCGACGGCGATCGCCGGTCGCGCCCGTCGTTATGGCTTGAAGACCGATGCCAGCCATCGCTATGAGCGGGGTGTTGATCCGACACTGCAGCGTCGCGCCATGGAGCGCGCCACTGAGTTGCTGCTGGCGATTGTCGGCGGCGACGCCGGCCCGGTGATTGAGGCGGTGAGTGAAACTCATCTGCCGCAGCGTCAGCCGGTAGCGCTGCGTCGCGCCCGGATCGGCAAGCTGCTGGGCCATGTCATTGATGATGCGACGGTCGAGGCCATTCTGGTGCGCCTCGGCCTACACACGACTGCGACCGCTGACGGCTGGCTCTGTGTGCCGCCAGCGTTTCGCTTCGATATCGCCATCGAAGAAGATCTGATCGAAGAGATCGCCCGCATCTATGGCTACAACAACCTGCCCAAAGTGCCACCGCAGGGTGGGCTGGCGATGCTGCCGCAGGATGAAAGTCAGCTGGCCCTCGGTCGGCTGCGCACGCTGCTGGTGGATCGCGATTATCAAGAAGCCATTACCTACAGCTTTGTTCATCCGCAGGAGCAGCAGCTACTGTTCCCCGGCGAAGATGCGCTGATCCTGCCGCACCCAATTTCGGTCGAGATGTCGGCCATGCGCCTGTCGCTGTGGCCGGGTTTGCTGGCCGCGGTTCGCCATAACCGCAACCGTCAGCAGGGGCGGGTACGGCTGTTCGAAAGCGGCCTGCGTTATCACCCCAAAGGCAGTGATGTGGTGGAGCAACGGCCGATGCTGGCCGGCGTGATCAGCGGGCTGGTGGCCAACGAGCAGTGGGGGCAAGCCAAACGCCCGGTCGATTTCTTCGATCTCAAGGCCGATGTTGAAGCACTGCTGGCACTGACCGCTCGTCGCGACAGTTTCCGCTTCGTCGCGGATCGCCATAGCGCCCTTCATCCGGGCCAGAGCGCCCGTATCGAGTGTGAGGATGAACTGGTTGGCTGGCTGGGCGCCCTGCACCCGAAAGCCGCAGAAACACTGGGTCTGGATGGCCCGATCTACCTGTTTGAGCTGGACCTGCAGGCGATCGGCAAGCGCCGTTTGCCGGAAGCGCAGGAGCTGTCGCGCTTCCCGGCTAACCGTCGCGACATCGCGATCATTGTCGATGAGAATGTGAGCGCCGCCGCAGTTCTTGACGTGATCAGGAAATCTGGCGGAAATCAGTTAGTTGGCATAGACTTGTTCGACGTGTACCAAGGCCGCGGCGTTCCCGCTGGTCACAAGAGCCTGGCGCTGGCGTTAACCCTGCAAGATCTGCAGCGAACGCTGGCCGATGACGAGATCCAGGCAGTCGTGACTGCAGTCGTTGCGGGTCTGCGTACTGAGTTGCAGGCAACCTTGAGGGAATAAGTCTATGGCGTTGACCAAAGCCGACATTGCCCAGCACCTGAGTGACCGCTTGGGCTTCACCAAACGCGACGCCAAGGATCTGGTAGAGCTGTTTTTTGAAGAGATCCGCAGCGCGCTTGAAGCGGGCGAGCCGGTCAAGTTGTCTGGCTTTGGCAACTTCGAACTGCGCGACAAGAATCAGCGACCGGGCCGTAACCCGAAAACCGGTGAGGACATTCCGATCTCGGCGCGGCGGGTAGTGACCTTCCGTCCGGGGCAGAAGCTCAAGGCGCGGGTTGAAGGTTCGACTGCTGATATCGAGGACGGTGACGACTGAGTTAGTCGGGCGTCCAATCGGCAATCCTGCCCAGTTTGCGCCAGATCAAGCTAGATTGACCTCCACGGCCACATGATGTGGCCGTTGGCGTTTATGGCGCCTCTCGATTTTGTAACCCGCTTTCAGCGCGAGCCGTCGTCTTGGGACTAACCCCCACTTTTGTGTGACGATGATCAAGTTCCCATGTTGTCGGGTGACGAATCACTGTGATAGAGTTCACATCAACGACACAGCAGACAGGAGGTTCATCAT
>JAGOCY010000200.1 GCA_017998495.1 Corallincola sp. | reverse complement strand
TCGAGATCGGCGCACCTGAGCTGGGCGGCGGCTGCGCCGTCACCCTCACCTGGCGACGCGCCGACAACGGCCTGCTCGAATCCGGCACCGTCCAGCTACCGACCGGAGCAACCTCATGACCATCAATCTGTCGACGCTGCCTGCCCCGAAAGCGGTCGAAGAACTCGACTTCGAAACCATCCTGGCCGAGCAAAAAGCCTGGGTGATTAACCAGTGGCCCCACCTCGCGCCGGTGCTCGAACTCGAATCCGAACCGCTGACAGTACTGCTGCAATCGTGGTCCTATCGCGAGCTCATCTGGCGCGCCCGTCTCAACGACGCCCTGAAAGCCAGCATGCTGGCATGGGCGCAAGGGGATGACTTGCTCAACCTCGCCGCCTTCTTCGGCCTCGAAAAAGCAGAAGGGGAGACCGATGACCAACTGCGCGCCAGGTGCACTTTATCCCTGCGCGCCATGTCAACGGCGGGGCCTGAGGATTCATACCGCTATCACGCCATCGCCACCGATCCGGCTGCCATCAAAGATGCCGATGCGCATAATGGCGGAGCGGGAGTCGTGACTGTGGCGGTGCTGGCCCGCGCAGGCAATGGCACCCCGCCTGCTGCACTGCTGGAGAAAGTGCGCGCCAGGCTCAACCGCAAAACCATCAGACCGCTGAACGACATCATCAACGTCATCCCGACGCGCATCGTGCCAGTGGTTATCGACTATCAAATCATCCTGCCGGGTCTACCTGACGACGAACACAGCCTGAACGTCGCCCGCCAGCGGCTGGCAGACTACTGCGCAACCACCAATGTCATTGGCGGCACCATCACCATCGCAGACATCTACGCCAGCCTGAAAAACGCCGGGATCCACAACGTCATCCTGCGCAGCCCGACCGCCGACATCACCACAGACCGCGAATCGGCCCCCTATGTGAGCAGCATCCGTGAGGAGGTGGCGTATGCCTAACCTGCTGCCACCATCAGCGACCGAGCTGTCGCGCAGCCTCGACCAGCTGGCAGAACAGCGACTGGATCAGCCGCTGCCGCACCGTCACACCTGGAATCCATGGCGCTGCCGTGCCGATCTGCTCGGTCAACTGGCATGGGGGTTGGGGGTCGGCAACTGGGATAACCTGATGACCGAGCAGGCGCGCCGCCAAGCCTGCGCCGATGCGATCCATGTCCATCGCCTGCGTGGCACCGTTGACAGCGTCGAGCGCGCCATTCGCGCCGCTGGCTATGAAGACATCGAGTTAGAAGAGGGGCTGCCACCTGTCACACACAATGGCCTGCAACTGCGCAACGGTCATGAGCACTATGGGTCTGGCGGCCGCTGGGCCATGTACCGTGCCAACGTCAACGTCGGCGACCACGGCGCCATCAGCGCCGAAGGAAACCGCAGGCTACGCCGAATCCTGGAAAAAACGGCGCCTGCACGCTGCCAACTGGTCGGTCTGCGTTTTAGTGATAATACCAGCGACCACCTCACCATCGGCGAGAGCGTCGCCGAGCAGGCCGCTATCACTGGAGGCGAGGTGCTGCCATGGGGTCGCCGCCGCAACGGCGCCATCCAGCGCGATCAAGCCATCGTCTTGCGCCATCAGGGTGCTATCGCCCGCGTGGGCGCCCAACGCCGCAACGGCGGCCTCATCACCGGTGAAACCCGCACCAACCAGTGGGACGCCCTGAGCCTGACCATGGGGGTCAACCATCAAGACACCTGTCGCGTCTCGCCGCTGCGCACTGGCGCTCACCACCGTTATGGCCTGCACCGTGGCGCAGGGAGCCAAGTGGCTGATGATGGCCTGCTGGCACTCACCTTTACCCGCACCCTGCGCCGTAATGGCAGAGCACATCACCGCTGCACCACTCACAACGGCCAACTGCTGCGCGCTGGCGCTCATCGCCATCACCCGGGCATCACCCGCAGCGGTCCATCCATCACCACCGAGGTCACACCATGAATATCGCCGAACAGATCGCCCTGCGTGGTGAGCTGTCCATCACCCTGCACCGTGCCGGGCAGCAGCCGCAAACCATCACCGAGCACAACATGATCATGACCGCCGCCAAAAGTGCGCTGGCGCGCCTGATCGCGGGCCAGGGCAGCGGCAAAAACATCAACCGCATCGCCTTTGGCACCAATGGCGTGGGCCCAACGCCCAACGACCAAACCATCAGCAGCGCCTACACCAAAGCCGTCACCGCCATCACCTTTCCGGCAGAGGGGCAAGTGCGCTTCGCCTTCACCCTGGGCGAGAGCGAGGCAAATGGCCTCAACATTCGCGAGCTGGGTCTGCTCTGCACAGATGAAACCCTGTTTGCCCGCAAAGTGCGTGGGTTGATTGAAAAAACCAGCGACCTATCCATCACCGGGTCGTGGACCATCATTTTTTAAGGAGGCACCATGGCAAATTTGCAAGAAAACGAAGCGTGGGTGGACGGCATCTATCAGCTCGAAACAACCGACCCCGTCATGGGCGGGCCGGATGGCATCGATAACGTCCAGGCCAAACAACTGGGCAGCCGAACCAAGTTTCTGAAAAAGCGCCAGGACAACCTGATAGAACGCGTCGATGGCCTGGAAGAAACCACTGACCAATCACTGATTGCAGCCATCGGGCAAGAAATCGTGCGCGGCATGGAACACGGCGCGCTTGCCTTCAAAGAGATAGAAAAAACCAGACGGTTTCGTAACCAGACCGGCCAAGTGCGGTTCGTCAACCGTGGCGCTCGCCGGGGCTGCACGGTCACCAAATCGACCACCGCGACCCGCAACCTCACCTTTGACGAAGGGGAGCTGTTTGCCAACGGTCGGGTTTACTTTCTGCCGCAGCGCATCAACGGCGCCGCTGTGCCAAGCAACAACACCGCCGCGCCAGCCACCTGCGTCGCATTTGCTCGCGTCACCGCCACCGGCATCGAGTTGGATGTATCCAACCTGGGCAGCGATGCCCCGGCAGACGCCATCCCCCTCTATCGCATCAGCGTACCGGCGGGCAATAACTCGGGTTCGGATCAGTATCTGGCCGCCGTGACGCTCACCGATGTGCGACGCATCGAACCGGATTTTCCACTGATGTTGGCCAGCCCAACCACCGCGCTGGTGCTCTGGCCATTCCCGTTCCCGGTCGGGGATTTGGGTTGGCAGCTCGCCATCGACATGGTCAGCAGCTCAGGTGATGCAGCCGCGCACCATGTGCTGGTCAGCGAGCGCGCCAGCAATGGCGCCCGCCTGACGCTGGCCCACTACGCCGACGATGTCATCGTCAAATACAGCCTCACCAATAACGGAGTATGACCATGCAAATTCTTCTGCTGGGCGCTGGCCCGCACCACGACATCGCCGTCAGCGGCAACCTCATCACCATCGGCGGGCTGACGGTTGACTGTCAGGCTGAGCAGCGCCAGGAACAGACCACCATCAGCCTCTATCAGACCGGCGCAGGCATCAGCACCTCAGGCCCGGGCGCCTTCGTTGCAACCGTGGTGATCCCGCCACAGCAGTGGCCAGCCGCCAGCGAGCAATCGAACGAAGATAAGCCAGTCGCCCTCGAGCCGCTGCCGCTCAACCCTGACACCGTCACCCTGACCCTCTGGCCAAAGTAAGGAGCCAACCATGATTTTTGTAAAAGACAGTTTGCGCGCCGCTGTTGAGGCCGCATCCGGCGGCACCGTCACCGTGCTCTATACCGCCAAGGGGCAGCCGACCTACATGCACATCATCCCGCGCTTCAACCTGCAGGATATCGATCCCAGCTTGGGCGCGGGCACCCACCCTGCCTTTATCGTCAACGGCGTTGAAAAATCCGAACTGTTTATCGGCCAGCATGCCGGCTGCCTGCGCGATGGCGAATTGCTGTCGCTGCCGGGGGTCGACTGCGTGACCAGCATCGACTTCGATCAGTCGCTGAACTATGCCGCCGCCTGCGGCCAGGGCCACCATCTGATGACCCACGCGGAACAGGCCGCCGTCAGCCTCTGGTGCTGGAAGAACGGGTTTATGCCGCGCGGCAATACCGCCTACGGCCGCAGCTCTGATGCCACCTTCGAAACGGGTCGGCGCGCAGATAAGAAAAGCCCTGGCGATACCTCAGGATTGGCCCGCACCCTTACAGGCTCGGGTCCGGCCAGTTGGCGTCATAACAACAACCCCAACGGTATCGCCGACCTGTGCGGCAACGTGTGGGAATGGCGCGGTGGCCTGCGCTTGATGGACGGCGAAATCCAGGTGCTGGCTAACAACAACGCAGCAGAT
>JAGOCY010000199.1 GCA_017998495.1 Corallincola sp. | reverse complement strand
CGCCGCACATTGTCGGCCACCACCTGTGCCGCCCCCAGCGGATCGGTCAACGCCGAACAATGGGGAGTGATGCTGAGCTGCGGGTGGCGCCACAGCGGGCTATCAGCAGCCAAGGGCTCCTGCTCAAACACATCGAGTACTGCCCGTCGCAGCTGTCCTGCCGCCAGTGCGTCCAGCAGATCGTCAACCACCAGATGGCGGCCCCGCCCGACATTGATCACCACCAGGCCTCGTGCCTGCTGCCACAGTGTCGCGTTGAGCAGGCCAGTGGTGGCGGCCGTCAACGGCAGGGTGTTGATCAGGTAATCACAACTGGCCAGCGCCTGCTGCAGTGCCTCAATGCCGGCCAGCTCATCACTGGCAGTGGCCGTGGTTCGCCACCAGCGCACCTCAAACCCGAGCTGGCGCAGCAGTAAACCTGCGGGTTCGCCCATGGCGCCGCGCCCCAGGATCAGCACCCGCCGGCCGCTGCGCGGCTGGACATCGCGCCAATGAGCCTGTTGCTGGGCCGCAGCTAGCTCAGTCAGGCGCAACTGATCAGCCAGCACCTGCCCTACCAGATAGCGGGCCATGGCCGCCGCCAGCGCTGGCTCCACCATGCGACACAGGGGCAGGTTCGGCAGCTGCGGGTCAGCCAGCAGTGCCTCGACCCCGGCACCATAGCTGTGGATCAACCCCAGCCGCGGCAGTTGCCGATACCAGCCCGCCGGCGGCTGCCATACCACCGCCACCTCAGCCTCAGGCTGCCTTTCGGGCCACAGCGAGATCTGCTGCTGCGGTAACAATTCTGCCAACTGCTGGCAAAAAACCCCCAGCTCACGATCTGGCGCAATGATCAGAATACCCATGTGATCTCTTGAGTTGCGGCACAGCGCTCAAACTCGCCAACAGTCATCGGCTATGCTTGCCCTTACAACTGTGGCGCGTCCCGCTGTTGCCTGTTTTCCGTGTCCCGACATTGTGACCCACGCGCACAACCAGGCGTAGATCCGGAGCCGTGAATGAAGAAGTTGAAAAACCTGCAACTCACTTTCCTGCAAAAGCTGCAAGGGCTGATCGTTCTGCTCACCCTGTTCCTGGTGATCACCGGGCTCAGCAGCATCGTCTCGCTCAACCTGCTCAATGGCAGCGTCAGTGAGACCTCAGAGCGCGCCCTGCCCCAGCTTAAAGCCAGCCAAGAGCTGTTTATCGCCCTGCAGGAGGTGGGGATCAAAGTGGCCAGCGTGCTCAGTGAGCGCGACAGCGCCAAGGTTGAGGCCCTGACCGCCAGTTTTGCCCAGACCGCCGAGCGCGCCCAGTATTCTCTGGCCGAGCTGGAGCAGCTGGTGGAAGGCGATGCCGCGCGCCAATCGGTCGACAAGCTGAAAGCCAACTTGAATGATCTGGTGGCGATCGCCGAAAAGGTGATGGCCGGCTACAGCGACCAGCTCAAGCGCGAGGCGCGAGCCACCCAGACCCTGCGCGATATTCAGCTACAGATCAGCCGCTTCAAACAGAACATTACCCGCGTCGGTTTTATTACCGGCGACGACTATGTGCAATGGACAGTGTCCGAGTTCATTAACCCCTTCGAGGCGATGGAAGCCACCCTGATGGATGCGCTGGCCAAGGGTGATCCCGATGGCATGAGCAAAGCCGATGGCTTCATCACCAACATGATGACCAACCTCGATGACAAGTTCAGCTCGGTGATGGACGAGTTCGACCCCTACAACGACACCCGTACCGACTACCGCGCAACCCTCACTCCGGAGTGGGAGGTCATCAAAAAAGACGCCACTCTGGCCGGTAAAGGCAAAGCCTCGAGCTATCACCAGCTGCTCACCCTGCGCCGGGCCAATGTCCAGCAGAAAGAGCAGTTGATCGAGATCCAGAATCTGGCCCGCGCCGAAGTGGAAGCGCTGATCCAATCGTCTGACTCCGCCGTCGATTCCTCCACCCGCCGCGCCAGCAATACCTACAGTGTCGCCATGGTGCTGGTAGTGGCGGTACTACTCGGCTCGCTGGCCTTAGCCCTGGTCAGCGGCACCTGGCTGTCGCTGCAGATGCGCTCCGCGCTGCGGCTGGTGTCGCGCTCGCTGCGCAGCATCGCCGATGGCGATATGACGGTACGGGTTGCCTACGCCAAGAAGGACGAGTTCGGCGCTATTGCCGATGACGTCAATCTGGTGGCCGAGCAGATGCAGAAGTCGCTGGGTGAATTCCGGCGCATGGCTAACGAGCTGGAACAGATCGCCAGCCAGAATGCCGATGCCTGCCGCGATGCTAGCTACCAGCTCAACGAACAGCGCACCAACGTCAATATGCTGGCCACCGCCATGACCGAGATGGAAGCCAGCTTCTCCGAAGTCGCCAAGAACGCGGTGGAGACCGCCAATCAGGTGCAGGAAGTGGAAACCGCCGCCGATCAGGGCAGCGCCATCATGACCAGCACCATCTCCTCCACCAATCAGCTGTCGCATGAGCTGGAGAGCACCTCCGGCCGCATTCAGGAAGTGGTCAAGGTGTCCGATCAGATCGGCGAGATCATCACCGTGATCCGCGGTATCGCCGACCAGACCAACTTGCTGGCCCTCAATGCCGCCATCGAAGCCGCGCGGGCGGGCGAGCAGGGGCGCGGCTTTGCCGTAGTGGCCGACGAAGTGCGCAATCTGGCGCTGCGCACCAAGGAATCGACCCGCGAGATCCGTTCGCGCATCGAGAACCTGCAAAGCTCCATCCGCAATGCAGCGGCCTCCATCTCCGGCGCCACCAGCCGCATGCAGGACAACGTGATGCAGGTGTCTGACGCCCACAGCGCCATGGAAGCGATCAAGAGTGCCGTCGGGCTGATTGCCGAGATGTCGAACCAGATCAGCGTGGCCGCCGAAGAACAGCGCTGCACCTCCGAAGAGATGACCCGCAACGTCAACATCATCAACGAGGCGGCCGAGGCCAACAGCGAACTGTTCGACCAGATCAAACAGACCAGCGAGCATCAGTTGGAGATGTCGCACGAACAGAAAGAGCACTGCGAACGCTATCGCACCTGATGCTGGCAACTGCAGTTGCCAACCAGACCCCAACCACACCGAGGGCGCCCGCAGAGGCGCCCTCGCTACCATCAGGGCAGCTGATTAGACTGCCCTCCCCATCACGTGGGGAGCGCCGGACCAAGGGGGATCATCATGCTCAGTATCTTTATCGCCAGCTGGATCAAGTTTCTGTTCCTGTTCGCCCCCTTCTTTGTGGTGTCAATGTTCCTGGCCCTTACCCGTGGCGACAACGAGCGGCAGAAACGTAGCATCATCCGCCGCGCCATCATTGCTGCCGCCATCATCTGTCTGGTGCTGTTTTTTGCCGGCAAACCGCTGTTTGAGCTGCTCGGCATCACCCTCGACTCGTTCCGCATCGGCGCCGGTATCATCCTGTTTCTGACTGCCGTCAATCTGGTCAACAGCGGGGTAAAGAGCCACGCCACCAACCTGCCTCACGAAGAACGCGACGACATCTCGGTGGTGCCACTGGCCATGCCCACCATCGTAGGTCCGGCCACCATAGGTACGGTGCTGGTTTATGGCGCCGAGCTCAAAACCACCACCGCCATCATCAGCGGTCTGGCCGGGCTGGTTGCGGCCCTGCTCTGTCTGGGCGCCACCCTGTTTCTCTCCAACCACTTCGAGCGGATCATGGGCAAGACCGGGCTTAACATCATGTCCAAGATCACCGGCCTGATCCTGGCGGCCATGGCCGCCCAGATCGTCTTTACCGGCATCGGTAACTTTCTCGGCATCGCGCACCCATGACCATCGAGGTAGTGGCGGCGATCATCAGCCATAACGGCCTGGTACTGGCCGCCCGGCGCGCCCCGCACAAAGCAGACGCGGGTCTGTGGGAGTTCCCCGGTGGCAAGGTCGAGGCCGGCGAAAGCCATGCTCAAGCGTTGGCGCGTGAGATCCAAGAAGAGCTAGGCCTTGCCATAGCAGTGGGCGAATCTCTGGGTAGCGTTCACCACCCCAGCAAGCCGCTGGTGATGCATGGCTACCACTGCCAGCTGGTGGACGGCATGCCCCAGCGCAGCAGCGACCACGATCTGCTGCGCTGGCTGAGCAGCGATGAGTTATTCCAGCTGGCGTGGGCCCCCCTCGATCCGCCGCTACTGACGGCGGTGGCGGCCCTGCTTGGTCAATTGCGCCAAGCGTAACTGCAGCGGAGTTGGAGCCAGCCAGGGGCGTGGCTGCAGGCGTCCGCCGATCGGCAACTGCCAGACATAG
>JAGOCY010000198.1 GCA_017998495.1 Corallincola sp. | reverse complement strand
CCCCGGCACGGTCGAGGCCGAGCGCTTTGCCGCCTATGTCGAAGCGGGGGTCAACCGTATCTCCATCGGCGTGCAGAGTTTCAATAACCACCAGCTGCAGGCGCTGGGGCGGATCCACAACTGTGGCGATGCCGAGCGTGCGGCGCGGCTGGCGGCCGCTCTACCGCTGACCAGCTTTAACCTGGATCTGATGCATGGCCTGCCCGCTCAGGGGGTGGATGAGGCTCTGGCCGATCTGCGCCAGGCGCTCGCCCTCAATCCACCTCACCTCTCCTGGTATCAGCTGACGCTGGAGCCCAACACCCCCTTCTATGCCGCGCCGCCCACGCTACCAGAGGACGATACCCTGGCCGACATTCAGGAGGCGGGCCACGCCCTGCTGCTGGCCGCCGGCTATGAGCAGTACGAAGTTTCGGCCTATGCCAAGCCTGGTCAGCAGTGCCGCCATAACCTCAACTACTGGCAGTTTGGCGACTATCTTGGCATCGGCTGCGGCGCTCATGGCAAGCTCACCGATGCCGCCGCCGGCACTGTGCTGCGCACCGTCAAGGTCAAGACCCCCAAGGCCTATCTGGCCGCCAGCCGCGGCCGCACCGAGCAACTGAACCCGGTCGCTGCCGCGGATCTGCCGTTTGAATTTATGCTCAACCGCCTGCGCCTGTTTCAGCCCTTTGATCTCGCTGAGTTTGAAGCCCGCACCGGCCAGCCGGCCAGACTACTCGATGCCGGCCTGGCCAGCGCCGAGGCCCAGCAGCTGCTGAGTCGCGATGGCAACAGGGTCAACCTGACTGCGCGCGGCCGGCGTTATCTCAACAGCGTGCTGACGCTGTTTCTTGAGGACTAAGGGCAGATGGTCAAGGTACTGGACCACCGCCTGATGCTGTGCGTTGGCCTGCTGCTCAGCGGTTGTGGCGAAGCGCCGCGATCTGCCGTCAACGCCAAACCCGAGCCGTTGGCCATAGCGCCATTAAGCGAGCCCGCCCTCGCCTATCTGGGCGGCACCTTGCCCGCCGAGTGGCTGTGCCGCGGCCAACCGCAGCTGATCGACGATGAGGCTGCCAGCGCCACCCTGGCTAACGGCGAACAACTGCTGACCAAGCTTGATCCGCAAAGCCCCGATAGCCCTTATGCCCGCTGGCGGCTGCAGGCCGACCGCGCCGGTCAGCCATTCCGTTATCACCAGCCACTGGCGCCACCACTACTGACCAGCCTGCAGCAACAGGCCAGTCGCAATCAGGTCGATGCGAACCAGCTGGCTCAACTGGCGCGCCTGCTCCAGGCCCAGCGTCAGGTCGGTGCCGGCCCGGGCGAGGTGGTGTGGCGCCAGCTGCAGAGTATCGATAGCCGACTGCCTTCCAGCCTTGAACGGCCTGCCAGCTGGAGCCAATTGCTGGCCAGCAGCACGGGTTGGGAGTCGCAACCCGCCACCGCCCGCGACCGGGGCAGCGCCTTCTGGCGTTACCGCCTGACCCGCTTTGGCGGCAGCCCAGAGCGGCCACTGGCCACGGCTGAGGCGGCCCTGACCACCATCAGCGAGCAGTTGCAGGCCCAGCTGCTGGCCAGCGGCGACAGCCGCAGCTGGCGCGAGTATCTGGCCGCCGCCACAACCCCGGCACTGACTCTGCCCGCGGCGCTGCAGCCGGCGGCCAATCTGGCGCTGGTGCAGGGCTGTAACGAGCCACCGCTGGCAGGCACCAGCCGCAGTAACTGGCACCTGCTGCTGGCCGCCGTGCAGCAGCAGCGCCAACATTTGAGCCGCGCCGAGCTGTGGCTCGACAGCGCCGATCGCGAAGCCTGGTGGCAGGCCCTGGCGCTGGCCCTGGCCCAGCGCCAGCTCAACCAGCCGCAGCCGCCGCTCACCGCCATAGCGCCGCTGCTGGTGGTGTTTCGTGCCGCCGCCGTCGCCGATATCAGCTATCACAACGGTCAATTGCCGGGCGACCAGTTGGAGGGCTATCTGGCCAGCTATACCGGGCTGCCGGAAAGCGCGGTCAACGAGCTGGCGCTGAACATTCGCCGCCATCCTGGCTGGTTTGCCGCGATCAATGGGCGGGCGGGTGAGCTGGCCGCCAGCTGGCAGGCCGAGGACGATGTCGCCGCCCTGCAGCAGGCGGTGGTGCCACGCTGGGTTGACGGCAACAGCAGCCAAGGCTGACGAGATGAGGGGGTTCACACCCCGGAGCGCCTTTGCTAGAGTCTTGGCCGCTCGCCGCCATTCAGGCAGGCGCGGTTCTGACACCAGGCTGGTAGGTCATATGAAGCAGGATGCCTCTCCCCTTTCCCCATCTGCATTGCCACTGTCGACCCTGATGCCCGGCCTGCTGGCCAGCGCCAGCCCGGCCCCCCAAGCATTGCAGCTGGCGCTCCTGCGTCTTTATGTCGACAACCACCGCCTCGACCGAGTGCTGGTACCCTTGATGTCGCTCACTGCCGGCTTGCTGCTGGCGCTGTGGGTGCCCTGGCAGGCGGCACTGGCCTGGGTAGGCGCATCCGTAACCCTGACCTTTACCTGCCTGCGTCTCTATGACCGCTGCCAGCGCGAGGCGACGGCCACCAATGTCGAGCAGTGGGTGCACCGCATTGGCCTCGCCCATGGCGCCCTGATCTTCAACTGGAGTGCCCTTGGCCTGTGGGCCTGGGTGCCCGGCGACTTTGCCAACCACCTGTCGATCGCGGTGATCCTGCTTGGGGTGATCGCCGCCAACACCGCCATGAGCAGCCCCCACCTACGGCTGTTTGCCCTCGACATGCTGGCCCCGATCCTGATCCTGCTGGTACGGCCGCTGATTGAAGGCCAGAGCCTTTACTACATGATCACCGGCATGGCCGTCTGCTTTGTGCTGCTGATGGTCCATGTCGGCATCCAGATCCACCACAATCTGGCGCGCATGGTGAAACTGCAAGCGGAGAACCAGCAGCTGATCCGCCAGCTGGAAAACATGGCCACCACCGATGCCCTGACCGGGGTCTACAACCGCCGCTATTTCCTGCTGGCCGCCGAGCAGGAGCTGCAGCGCTGCCGCCGTTATCAGCACCCGGTGTCACTGCTGATGATCGATGTTGACCACTTCAAGAGCATCAACGACATCGGTGGCCATGCCGCCGGCGATCAAGTGCTACGGCGGCTGGCCGAGGTGCTGGTGGGCGAACTGCGCCGCTCCGACATGATCGGCCGCTTAGGCGGTGAAGAGTTCGCCCTGCTGCTGCCTGAGACCAATCTGGCCATGGCCAGCCTGATCGCCGAGCGCATCCGCAGTCGGGTGGCCGCTGCTCGCTTTGGTCAGCAGGGGCAGGAGTTGCAGATCACCCTGAGCCTGGGGTTGGCGGAAGCCGGAGGCGAGATCACCAGCCTGCAGGCACTGATGGAGCGCGCCGACAAACGGATGTACCGGGCCAAACAGCTGGGGCGCAACCGCGTGGTCAGCCGCAACGACAGCGAGGCGGCGGCGAACGACCTGACTCAGCGTCAACCTGAGCGCAATGGCGTAATTTAAGGCCGCCGCTCACAGCAGATGAAAGCGGCGAAATAGCCAGAACTCCAGCGCCATCAGCGCCACCAGCAGGCCACAGAGGATCTCAAAAGCCAGCGGGTGAGCAGCCCCCGGAATACCGCCCAGGTTAACCCCGAGCAACCCGGTGACCGCCGTCAGCGGCATAAAGATCACCGTCACCATCGACAGCAGATACATATTGCAGTTGAGGCGCTCGGCCAGCTGATGGCTGAGCTGATCATGGAGCAGGGTGGCGCGCTCGGTCAGCGCCGCCAGATCTTCCACCTGGCGGGCCACATCATCGACCAGATTGCGCAACATGGCCCCATCACGCTCGCTTAGCCACTCCGGCTGGGCCGCCAGCAGCTTGGTCAGGGCCACCTGTTGCGGATGGATGTAACGACGCAGGGTCACCAGCTTGCTGCGCTGACGGCTGACCGCCGTCATGGCGTGGCGCACATGGCGTTCGCCCGACACATTCTCGCGGGCATCAAAAGCGGCTTCGATGGCATCGGTGACCCGATCCATAGGGGCGTTGAGATTCTCAATCAGGGCCAGCAGCAACGCGCCTATGTGTTGGGCGCCACGCCCCTCTTCATAGCGCTGGCGCACCGCGCGGATGCTCGACAGCGAGCGCTTGCGCAGGGTGATCAGGCAGCGCGGCGTGATCCACAGCCGCAGCGACACCATCTCATGGTGGCCCTGGCCATCGGTGGCGTTAACCCCGCGCAGGATCAGCATCACGCCATCGCCGTAGATCTCCATG
>JAGOCY010000197.1 GCA_017998495.1 Corallincola sp. | reverse complement strand
GGACACCGCTGGCGGCCCCTGCTGAGCGGATCAATCGCTATGTCACCATGCTGCTCAAAGTGATTGAGGGAAATCAATCTCACACCGAGCCCTGTGAGCTCAGCGTATTGCTTGCACCGGTCATGGCCGAGTTTGAAGCTGTCGAGTTGGCCCAGCTCAGGGAGGGCGTATGACCTATTACGCCTGGGCTCCAGCAGCCCAACAACCCACGTTCATTGGCCCAGCCAACCCCAAGACCGGCAAACGTTCACAAGCGGGTAGCCTGAGCGCCTTTGCCTGCAGTCAGCAGCGTGATGCCTTCATTGCCAGCACCAACGGTATGGCGAGGGTCGTTACTGCCACACAGGCCCGCCAGCTAAAGGCTGGTTTGGACGAGCGGGCTTTCAACCAGTTGGTGGTCTTGTCGGTGGGGGATGAAGAGTGAGCACACACGAGATGAACGAGATGAGTGAACTGGTGCGCCGGGTGGCGCTGGCCTTTGTGGCCGAATGCGGGCCCTACTTCCTGAGTGAGGGGCACCAGCGGGCGCCCAATATCGCCCTGCCGCTGACGCTGGAGAAGCTGTCGGAGACGCTGCACAACATGGTGGTGGAGCAGGCTGGCTCGGTGTACGGGGAGGCGTTCTCCCTGACCGTGCTGTGCAACAGTCTGGATGGGGACGCGCTGAGCGACACCGGGTTTAGCCTGGTGTGCGCCCTGTTGGAGGAGGTGTGCGACGACCTGCGGCAGATGCTCGCCGAGGGGAAAGATCTCGAGGTGGAAATTGCCCGGATGCGCCGCGAACGGGAAGCGGGGGCCACATCATGAGCACGATCAGCAAGCAGGAGGGCGCTGGCCCCCATCTGGTGACGGATGTGAAGACCGCCGCCAACGGACATTGGCCGGAGGTGCTGGCCAGCTTGGGGGTCGTGGTGCCACCGCGCAAGCAGCATGGGCCTTGCCCAGTTTGTGGTGGTAAAGACCGTTTTAGGTTCGATGACAAAGGGGGAGACGGGAGATGGATCTGCGGTCAGGGTGGTTGTGACAAGGCCGGGGACGGGTTGGATCTGGTGGTGCGCGTCACCGGTCAGCCAGTCGCGCAGGCCGCCCGTCTGGTGGCGGGGGCGCTGGGGCTTTCCCATGTTGCCATAGATCCCGCCGAGCGGGAGCGACTGCGCCAACAGCAACAGGCCCGTGCCGAGCAAGAGCAACAGCGGGTGGCGCTACAGCGCCGCAAGGCTGCCAGCAAGGCCGCCCGCATCATGGCGGACTGTCAGCAGGGGGTGAGCCCCTACCTGGAGGGTAAAGGGCTGCAGGGCGTGGCGGTGGCGCTCTCCCAGCATGTGATCGCGGTGGGTGAGCTGACCTTCCCGCCCGGTTCCCTGGTGGTGCCGCTCTATGCCGACATCGGCGGCGAGCTGGTGAACGTTCAACTTATCGACGAGCAGGGGCGCAAGAGCTATCTGGCGGGCGGGCAGATGGCCGGGGCCTGCCACCGGATTGCGGGGAGCGAGTGGGTGGCAGTCTGTGAGGGCTACGCCACCGGCCTGAGTATTCACCTTGCCACCGGGGCGAGCGTCTATTGCGCCATGAATGCGGGCAATCTGCTGGCGGTGGCGCAACGGGTGCGGGGGATGGATGACCCCTTGCAACCGTGCCGGGTGATCCTCTGCGCCGACAACGACGCCAACACCCCGGGCAACCCCGGCAAGAGCAAGGCCGAGCAGGCCGCCAGCGCCATCGGTGCCAGGGTGGCGCTGCCGCCCGAGGCGGGCGATTGGAACGACTACCACCAAGCCCACGGGCTGACTGCAGTAAGGAATCAGATCATGGGCCAGATTGAGCAGAGCCAACACCCGTACACCGACCCGTACTCTGACCAGCACCAAGAGCGGCAAGAGCAAGGCGCCAGCCAGGAAGAAGGGGGTCGGGCCGAGGTGATACCGCTGCGGGCAAGGCAGAGTAACCAGGGGGTGGAGATCGGCAAGATGGCGGCCAGCCAACGCGCCGAACTGCTGGCGGAGCGCTTGGGGGATGTCGCCGTTAACATGGTGGCCGCCGCCGTGTACCGCTACACCGGCAGCCTGTGGGAGCATCTGCCAGATGGCGTGCTGATCCGTGAGATGGGGGCGATCTTCACCGAACATGGCGCGACATACAGCAGCAAGTTATTGAGTGGCGCCGTCGATACCATGAAGGTGATGCTCCCGCTGATGGCCACGACCCGGGACGACCTGATCGGCTTTGCCAACGGGGTCTACGACATGACCGCCCGCGCGTTTCGGCCCCATTCGCCCGCCGATGGCCTGCTGAGTCATAACGGGATCACCTATGGAGAACCGCAACCAGGGGAGACGCTGGAGGAGTGCGCCCCCCACTTCACTAAGTGGCTGACCCATGCCGCCGACAGTGACGCCACCAAGATGGAGCACATCAAGGCGGCCCTGTTCATGGTGTTGGCGAACCGCTACGACTGGCAGCTATTCCTTGAGGTCACGGGTGAAGGGGGGAGCGGCAAATCGGTGATGGCGAACCTGTGCGAATTGCTGGTCGGTAGTCGCAACGTGGGCAGCAGCTCGATGAAGCGGCTGGAGAGTGATTTCGGCCTTGAGAGTGTATGGGACAAGCGCTTGATCCTGCTGCCAGACCAGCCCCGCTACATCGGCGACGGCGCCACCCTCAAGGCGATCACCGGCGGTGATGAGGTGTCGATTAACCAGAAGGGGAAGGCGATGTTCAGCGCCAAAGTGCGGGCCGTGGTGCTGGCGACCAACAACGCCGCCATGGTGATGACCGAACGCAATGGCGGCATGTCGCGGCGCCGGGTGATCTTCGCCTTCAACAAGGTGGTGGCCGAGGCCGACAGAGATCCCCAACTGGGGGAGAAGATCGCCGCCGAACTGCCGGTGATCATCCGCCACCTGCTGGCCCGGTTTGCTGACCCCGAGGAGGCCAAAGCCCTGCTGCTGGCACAGCGTAACTCTGCCGACGCCATCGCGGTCAAGCGGGCGGCGGATCCCCTGTTTGACCTGTGCGCCATGATGAAATTCATTGATGTGCCCAATGGGCTGCGCATGGGTGGCAAAACGGACATCGTTCGTAATCCGCGCCGCTTCTTCTACCACGCCTATCTGCATTATCTGGAGTATCAAGGCCTAGATCGACCGCAGTCAGTTAATGCGGTCAGCCGGGCACTTAAGCAGATGGCGAAAGAGCTTGGCGGCGAGTACAGAACGAGAACCAGCAACGGCACCGTCACCAACATTGTGTTGACCGATGAGGTAGAGGAATTCATGCCCAAGGCGGTGATCGTAGAGCCATAAACGCCTGCCAGAAGGAACAAGGGGTCGCCAGGGTGCGGCCCTTTTTTTATCCGGTGGTTTGGGTGATGACTTAAGCCGCAAAAAAAAACACTTCCAACACTTCCAATTCCTCTGAAAGCCTTGCTGTACAAGGGATAGAGATATGGAAGTATTTTTTTAAATACTTCCAAATAGTTCCAATGATTCCAACCTCGTAGGGGTCACCTGCTTAGTTAATTGTTTCACTCATGTTTCTGGTCGGATGTGTTGTGGTGAGGCGGTATAGCCCATTTTGGAGGAATTCAGGAACGATTTGGAGGCGTTTGGAGGCAGGAAAAAACATACTTCCACCGCTGTAAGCCACGTCATTACTGACCTGTAGCAATGTGGAAGCATTGGAGCTATTTTCTAAACTTCCATGGTGCACCCTGCTCTGAGTGGTATTTTTGCCATGATTGTTGCTCGCATGTAACAACACTACCAACCCATCGGCAGGGGAACCTTTTCTTTCCTGGCTGGCCTCTTTGGTCTGTGGCGGGGTGGTCGGCCCGGCGGCAGGCTCGATCATCGTTAACCGCTGAATCGGCTTATCCCTCAATCCCGTTGAAACCTCCCCCGCCAGTGTGCCAGCGCCGCACACACTGGCCGCTGCTCGTCTCCCTGCGTAAACCGTTGCAACCTCCATAAAGTAACTAGCAGCAGGAGAGCATGATGACCCATTCAGTGTTCATTGAGCGTAAACGGCTGACCGTGTTGATCGGCTGTCGCTACGACACGATTGACCGCATGGTTGAACGGGGCGATCTGCCCCGCCCGATCCGTCTGGGCCGAAATGGCCGTTACCGCTTTATCCGGGCTGAGATTGAGCCCGCCTTGAAACGGCACGGGATCGATCTGGCCAAGCTGGAAGCGGCCCATGCCATGGCCACCACCTGAGCATGCACATGGTCAACATACCGACCAACCCTATTCCTGAT
>JAGOCY010000196.1 GCA_017998495.1 Corallincola sp. | reverse complement strand
GCCGGCGATCCGCCACGCCGGCTCGGTGTTTTTGGGTGACTGGACGCCGGAATCTGTGGGTGATTACGCCAGCGGCACCAACCATGTGCTGCCCACTTATGGCTATGTGCGCACCTATTCCAGCCTGAATTTGAGCGACTTCCGCAAGCAGTTCACGGTGCAGGAGCTGACCCCGGCCGGGCTGCGTGGTTTGGGCCCCTGTGTGGCGACCCTGGCCGACGCCGAGGGGCTGACCGCTCATCAGCGCGCCGTCACCCTGCGTCTGGCCCTGCTGGAGGAGAATTCATGATCAACAGCAACGCCAAAGATCTGGGCGATGCCCTGGTCCGCCCCGGCCTGCGGGCGCTGGTGCCTTATGAATCAGCGCGACGCATTGGCGGCAGCGGCGAAGTCTGGCTCAACGCCAACGAAAACCCCTACGCCCGCAGCCTGACCATCAGTGCCGAGCGCTGGCACCGCTACCCGGACTTCCAGCCGCCGGCCGTGGTCGAGGGCTATGCCCGTTATGCCGGCGTCAATCCCGAGCAGGTGCTGATCAGCCGCGGCGCCGACGAGGCGATCGAGCTGCTGATCCGCACCTTCTGCGAGCCGGGCGTCGACAAGGTGATCTACTGCCCGCCCACCTACGGCATGTACAACATCAGCAGCAAGACCAATCTGGTCGGGCTGACCGAAGTGCCGCTGGATAACGACTTCCAGCCCGATGTGGCGGCCATTATCGCTGCCGCCAGCGATGCCAAGCTACTGTTCCTCTGTTCGCCCAACAACCCCACCGGCCATCTGCTGGAGCGCGAGCGGCTGCTCGCCCTGCTCGAGGCGCTGGCCGGCAAGACCCTGGTGGTGGTGGACGAGGCCTATATCGAGTTCGCCATGGACGCCACTGTGGTACCACTGCTGGCCCAGTATCCGCATCTGGTGATCACCCGCACTCTGTCCAAGGCCTTTGGTCTGGCCGGCATCCGCTGCGGCTTTACCCTGGCGGCGCCGGAGATCATCGGCCAGCTGGCCAAGGTGATCGCCCCCTACCCAGTGCCGGTGCCGGTGGCTCAGATCGCCGCCGAAGCGCTGAGCGATGAAGGGCTGGCGCGCATGGCCGAACAGGTCAGCCTGCTCAACAGCCTGCGTGACGACTTTGTGGCCGCCATCGGCCGCCTGCCGAACGTCAAGGTGTGGGCCTCCCACGGCAACTTCGTGTTGCTGCAGGTGCCGGATAATCTGGCGTGCATGGCTGCCGCCGCCAAGGCCGGCATCATCCTGCGTGACCAGAGCAAACAGAAAGCGCTGCCGCGCTGCGTGCGCGTCACCATCGGCAGCGAGGAGGAGATGTTGCGCACCGTCAACGCCCTGGATACCTACCTGCGGAGTAGCAACTGATGGCCGACAAGATCTTGTTCATTGACCGCGATGGCACCCTGATCGCCGAGCCGCCGGTCGACTTCCAGGTCGACCGCCTCGACAAGCTGGCGTTCGAGCCCAAGGTGATCCCGGCCCTGCTCAAACTGCAGGCGGCAGGCTTCACGCTGGTGATGGTGACCAACCAGGATGGTCTGGGTACCGACAGCTTCCCGACCCCGCATTTCGAAGCGCCGCACAACCTGATGATGCAGATCTTCGAAAGCCAGGGGGTGCGTTTTGCCGACGTGCTGATCTGCCCCCACTTCGAGCATGACAATTGCAGCTGCCGCAAGCCCAAACTCGGCATGGTCGCCCCCTACCTGCAAGAAGGGCGGGTCGACTTCCGCAACTCCTGGGTGATTGGTGATCGTGCCACCGACGTGCAGCTGGCGGCCAACATGGGCATCCGGGCCCTGCGCTATAACCGCGATGAGTGCAACTGGGACCATATCATCAGCGAGCTGCTGACCCAGCCGCGCACCGCCACTGTGACGCGCAAGACTCGCGAGACCGACATCAAGGTCAGCGTTAACCTCGATGCTACGGGCAGCAGCATCCACACCGGCATCGGCTTTTTCGACCACATGCTCGATCAGATCGCCACCCACGGCGGCTTCCAGCTAGACCTGAGCTGCGCCGGCGATCTGCATATCGACGATCACCACAGCGTCGAGGATTGCGCCATCGCCCTCGGCCAGGCGCTGCGTCAGGCCCTCGGCGACAAGCGCGGCATCGGCCGTTACGGCTTTGTGCTGCCGATGGACGAAGTGGAAGCCAGCTGCACCATGGATCTCTCCGGCCGCCCTTGGCTGGTGTTTGACTGTGAGTTCAGCCGTGAACGGGTGGGTGAGCTGGCCACCGAGATGGTGCCGCACTTTTTCCGCAGCCTGGCCGACGCCCTCGGCCTGACCCTGCACCTCAAGGCTGGTGCCGGTAACGCTCACCATCAGGTGGAGGGGCTGTTCAAGGCCTTCGCCCGCGCCCTGCGCCAGGCGATCAAACGCGATGGCGAAGCGCTGCCGAGCAGCAAGGGGATGCTGGCATGAGCCGTCTTATCATCATTGACACCGGCTGCGCCAACGTCAGCTCGGTACGCTATGCCGTGGAACGCCTCGGCGTGGCGGTTGAAGTCAGTCGCGATCTGGCCACCATCAACAGCGCCGAGCGGCTGCTGCTGCCCGGCGTCGGCAGCGCCCGCGAGGCGATGAAGAATCTGGCCGAGCGTAACCTCATCACCACCATCAAGGGGCTGACCCAGCCAGTGCTCGGCATCTGCCTCGGCATGCAGCTGCTGGCCCGCCACAGCGCTGAGGGCGATGTCGACTGCCTGGGGCTGATCCCGGCCGAAGTGCAGCGGCTGGAGGTGGCCCCCGCCACTCGCCTGCCCCACATGGGCTGGAACCAGATCACTCCGGCGGACGGTTGCCCGCTGTTTAGCGGCATCCCGGCCGGCAGTTACTTCTATTTCGTCCACAGCTTTGCCCTGCCCGTCGGCAGCTGGACCCGCGCCGTCTGCGACTATGACGTGCGTTTCTCGGCGGCCGTCCAGGCCGGCAACTTCTACGGTGTCCAGTTCCACCCGGAACGCTCGGCTGCCGCCGGTGCCCGCCTGCTCAAGAACTTCGTGGAGCTGCCCGCATGATCATCCCCGCCCTTGATCTGATCGACGGCCAGGTGGTGCGCCTGCTGCAAGGCGATTACGGCCACAAGACCGCCTACAACATCGATCCTGTTGCTCAGTTCGCCAGTTACCGCGCCCAGGGCGCCGAGTGGCTGCATCTGGTCGATCTCGATGGCGCCAAAGACAGCGCCAAACGCCAGCTGCCGGTGATCCGCCGGCTGCTGACCGAAACCCAGGCCAACATTCAGGTTGGCGGCGGCATCCGCAGTGAAAGCGATGTGATGCAGCTGCTCGAGATCGGCGCTCAGCGGGTGGTGATCGGTTCACTCGCGGTACGCGACATGGATCTGGTGGCCGGCTGGATCGAAAAATATGGCCCTGAGCGCATCGTGCTAGCGCTGGACGTGCGCATCGACGCCGCCGGCATCAAGCGCGTCGCTGTCCATGGCTGGCAGGAAGACTCGCAGGTGGCGCTGGAGACGCTGGTCGAGCGCTTCCTTGAGGTTGGCCTCAAGCACGTGCTCTGTACCGACATCAGCCGCGACGGCACCCTGGCTGGCAGTAACGTGCAGCTCTATCACGACATGGTCAGCCAGTACCCGCAGGTGCACTGGCAGAGCAGTGGCGGTATTGGCGGCCTGCCTGACATCGCCGCGCTGCGCCCCACCGGCGTCGCCGGAGTGATTGTCGGCCGCGCCCTGCTCGAAGAGAAATTCACGGTCACGGAGGCTCTCCAGTGCTGGCAAGACGCATAATCCCCTGCCTTGATGTGCGCGATGGCGTGGTGGTCAAAGGGGTGCAGTTTCGCAACCACGAGGTGATGGGCGACATCGTACCCATGGCCCAACGCTACGCCGAAGCCGGTGCCGACGAGCTGGTGTTCTATGACATCACCGCCTCGTCCGATGCGCGGGTGGTGGATAAGAGCTGGGTCAGCCGGGTAGCGGCGGTGATCGACATCCCCTTCTGTGTCGCCGGTGGCATCAAGAGCGTCGATGACGCCCGCCGCATCCTCGAGAACGGCGCCGACAAGGTGTCGGTCAACTCACCGGCACTGGCCCGCCCAGAGCTGATTGAGGAACTGGAAGCCGCGTTCGGCCGCCAGTGCGTAGTGATCGGCATCGACTCCTACTTCAACAAGGAGCACCAGCGCTACGAGGTTTACCAGTTCACCGGCGATGAGAGCCGCACCCGCAACAGCGGCTGGCATACTCTCGACTGGGTGAAACGGGTGCAAGAGCTGGGTGCCGG
>JAGOCY010000195.1 GCA_017998495.1 Corallincola sp. | reverse complement strand
ATCCACACCTACGCGCATAATTGCCATCGGATTCCTCCCCTTGAATTGGCTGTTCAGCGTCGAACACTGACAGCGTGGCACATCGATGCCGATTTTCCGGGGGAGGAGTCCATACCATTGCATCTGCTGCCACGCAGTGGCATTCTCGCCGCGCAGCGACATCCAAACCCGGGCGGTGCAGCCGCATCACGCGGATCGCCACCGCAGTTGGTCAAAAACCAATGTGCGCGCAGCGCCCAAACCAACCCAGTTCACAGAAGCAACAACCGCTTACGCTTGCCACTGGGGGGCGGCAGGTGTGCTCCTTATACTCGCTGGCGATACCTATCCCCACTGACAGGAGTCGAGCGATGGAAATCATGAGTCTGGTCCCCTATGCCCTGGTGGTGCTGGCGATCTATGCCCTGTTTCAGGGTGTGGTCACAGTACGTCAGGGCTTTACCTACACCATTGAGCGCTTTGGCAAATACACCCGCACCCTGGATCCCGGCTTTCACCTGATTGTGCCTTTCCTCGACCGGGTGGGACGGCGCATCAACATGATGGAAACGGTGCTCGACATTCCGCCGCAGGAAGTGATCAGCGCCGACAACGCCATGGTCAAGGTCGATGGCCTGTGCTTTTTTGTGGTGGTCAATGCCGCCAAGGCCAGTTATGAGGTCAATGATCTCGATTACGCCCTGCGCAATCTGGCCATGACCAACATCCGTACCGTGCTCGGCTCGATGGAGCTGGACAAGATGCTGTCGGCCCGTGATGACATCAACAACCGCCTGCTGACGGTAGTGGATGCGGCGGCCGAGCCCTGGGGCATCAAGGTCACCCGTATTGAAATCAAGAACATCGAACCGCCGACCGATCTGGTCGATGCCATGGCCAACCAGATGAAGGCGGAGCGTAACAAGCGCGCCGCAGTGCTGCAGGCCGAGGGTGAACGCCAGGCCGCCATTCTGCGCGCCGAGGGTGAGAAGCAGTCGGCCATTCTCGAGGCGGAAGGGCGCAAGGAGGCGGCCTACCGCGATGCCGAAGCGCGTGAGCGTGCCGCCCAGGCGGAAGCCGAAGCGACGCGCATGGTGTCGGAGGCAATTGCCAAAGGTGACAAGCAGGCGTTGAGCTACTTCGTCGCCCAGAAATATGTAGAAGCGCTGCAGGCGCTGGCCACCGCCGACAATCAGAAAGTGCTGATGCTGCCGGTGGATGCCACTGGTGTGCTGGGGGCGCTGGAAGGGGTGCGTGAGCTGCTGAAAAGCGGCAAGGGAGGCTGACCACCATGCTCTGGCAGTGGCTGCAACACCTCGGCCCCGGTGAATGGGCCATCCTTGGCATAGTGCTGATCCTGCTGGAGCTGGCCACCACCACCGCCTACCTGCTGTGGGTGGGGCTGGCGGCCCTGACCCTGGCCGCGCTGCTGCTGATCGCGCCGCTGCCGGCCGCCGCCCAGTACCTGCTGTTTGCTGGCTTGAGCCTGGTGATCACCCTGATTGGTCGCCGCTACTACAACCCGCGTCAGGTCAGTAGCGATCAGCCCGGCTTGAACCAGCTGGGTCAACGCCATGTCGGCCGCCGCTATCTGCTGGATGAAGATGCGGTGGGCGGCCGTGGCGTGGTCAAAGTCGGCGACAGCCGCTGGCAGGTGACTCTTGAAGGTTGCGACAGTCTACCCAAAGGCACGCTGGTGGAAGTAGTGGCTCAGCACGACACCCGGCTGCTGGTGCGGCCGCTGCCGCCCAGCTGAGCCTTCAGGCCGCCGGCGGCGTGCTCGCTGCCGGCGCTACTACGGGTGGCAATTCGGCCAGCGCCTGGCGCAGTTTCTGCGCCGAGCGCTGTGGCCGCTCCTGACAGATCCACAGCCCCAGCCGCTCAAAGCCACCGTTGGCCTGGGTGATGGGAAAAAATTCGATATAGAGATCATTACCCGGGCCGCTGTGCAGCACGAAGTTGTAAGCCGGCGGCTGCAGGTAATGGGGCAGCAGCACCAGCAAGGCGCGGATGCTGGCCTGCAGGGCGGTGGTCAGCTGCAGCCGCTCGTCGTCACTGAGCTGGTGCAAATGGCGCAGACCGCTGCGCGTTGGCAGCAGCATCACCGCCAGCGGCCGCTGCATGAAATAGGGCACCACCAGCCGCCAGCCGGGCCACTCGGCCACCGTCAGCTCTTCCGGGTTTTCGCTGAGCAGATACTGGGCAAAGGAGCGCTGGTGGCGGCGAAAGAAGGTCCAGTTGTTGTAGGCCCGTTGCGGCATGATGTTGGAAAAGGCGATCTGCTGATGGCCATGGCTGAGCGAAGCGCCGGCCGCCCCACCCCAGTTCTTGATCACCGAGAAGCAGCCAAAGGTATCGGACTCCATGTCGCTGGGCGGCATATAGCCACCCGCTTCATGCACCAGTTTTTCCTCCAGCACCGCCAGACGCTCAATGCACACCGCCAGATCGGTCACTGCCATGTTGTGCCAGTCGTGATCGTGCAGCGAGCTCGTCCACTGCAGCAGGTGCAGGCCGTAGGCGGCACGGCCGGCGTGCTGGGGGTCGGGATAAAGCGGGCGCGACAGCAGCTCGTCAGCCAGGCAGGGGGAGGGGTGGAGGATCGGATAGAGATTCTGCGAGATGAAAGTGAAGCCCTGGCTCTGATCGGCGACATCCACCACCCGCGTCGCCGCCCCTTCGCAGATTGGGCAGTTACCCGGCGGCGTGGATGACACCGAATTGGCCACGGTATGCGGGCGGGCTGAGCGGCTGGCGTTGTAAACCACCAGCGAGCCGTCACGCGGATCGAGCTGACAGGTCTGGTCCGGGGTGTGGGCAGCAATGGCCGGATCGGCGCTCAGCCAGGTGAGTAGTTCGGAAAAACGGATCTGTTCCAGCGCTGGTTCCAGCCGTCGCGCTTCCGCCAGCGCCTTGTGCAGATGTCCTTCCACAATCCACGTCCGCCAATGGGCCACTCTCAAGTTCTAGAGTAGCGGCGAGCCAAATTCAAACAGCGATGGCGGCCTGACCAGCGGCAATTGGGTGTTGGCTCAACTTTCATCTTGTTCGCCCTTGAGTACACTGCTCAAGCAACAGCTCTGCACAGGCACACCCATGGACGTTCTCGGTATCGATATTGGCGGCTCCGGCATCAAAGGGGCGATCGTGGACAGCCGCAGCGGCGAGCTGCTGAGCGAGCGCCAGCGCTTCGACACCCCAGAGGGGGCTACCCCCGATGCAGTCGCGGCCACAGTGGCGGCGCTGGTCACCCATTTCAACTGGCGTGGCCCCATCGGCTGCGGTTTTCCCGCTGCCATCCAGCAGGGCGTTGCCCGCACTGCCGCCAACATCCACAAGTCGTTTGTCGGTACCGATGTGGTCAAACTGCTCAGTGAACGCACCGGCTGCGCCAGCTATGTGGTCAATGACGCCGATGCCGCCGGCATGGCCGAGATGGCGTTCGGCGCCGGCAAGGGGCGCAAAGGGGTGGTGCTGATGGTGACCATCGGCACTGGCCTCGGCACCGCCCTGTTCAGCGATGGTCAGCTGCTGCCCAACACCGAGCTCGGCCATATCATTCTGGCCAACGGCCAGGAGGGGGAGCGCTGGGCCTCGGATGCGGTACGCAAGAACGAGGATCTCAACTGGAAGAAGTGGGGCAAGCGCTTCAACGACTATCTGATGCAGATGGAGGCGCTGTTCTGGCCAGACACCATCATTCTCGGCGGTGGCACCAGCAAGAAGTTCGACAAGTTCGCCGAGCTGCTGTCGGTACGCGCCGAGGTGATCCCGGCGGCGGCCCTTAATCAGGCAGGCATCATCGGCGCCGCCCTCTACGCCGCCCATCACCACAAACTGCTCGATCTCACCCGCCAGCCGGCCTGAGCGCATCGCGCCAGTAAACAGCAAGGGCGCCCAGCGGCGCCCTTGGTTTATCAGCAGCCGGCATCAGCCGGCCAGCATCCAGTCGATGGCGTATTCGACATGCAGGCGGGTAGCATCGAGCATCGGGATATGGTGGCCCTGTTCACGCATCAGCATCGCCAGCTCGGTGCAGCCAAGCAGAATGGCATCCACGCCACTATCGGCCAGGTTGTCCATCAGGTGCAGCAGCTCCGCCTCTGAGGCGTCATGCACCTGACCGCGGCACAGCTCATTGATGATCACCCGATGCAGGATCTGCTGCTCGCGCTCATCGGGCAGTACCACCTCGACGCCGTGCACCTGCTGCAGCCGCTGCTGGTAAAAACCCTCGGCCATGGTAAAGCGGGTGCCCAGCAGCCCCAGCCGTTTCCACCCCTGTTGACGGGCAT
>JAGOCY010000194.1 GCA_017998495.1 Corallincola sp. | reverse complement strand
TCGGGGTGGTGGTGGGTATCGTCGGCATGGCGCTGGCCTTCGTCATGCTCTATGTGATCACCCAGTTGGGCATTATCGGTTAGGAGCACCATGACCGCAGATCGGGCGAGTGAGCTGGAACGGATTCGGATCGCCTATTTCAGTGATCCGCAGCGGCGGCTGAGTCTAAGCCAGGGGCAGATGCTGCTGGAGCAGGACCAGCCTAATCAGCGGCTGTTTCTGATCCACAGTGGCCATCTGGTCGGTTATCGCCGCTTTCAGCACGAGGGGGAGGCGGAGCAGTTTGTCGAAGTGTTCCGCGCTGGCCCCGGCGCCTTTATTGGTCTGCAGAGCTTTTTTTCGCGCAGCTACCGCAGTTCGGGGCGCATCGTCGCCGACAGCGATGTGGAGCTGGCGTGGATGGACCGCGACACCCACGCGGTAGAGCCGGAGATCTACGGCTCACTGACCGAGCAGTTTATGCCGTTGATGGTGCATGAGCTGGCGGCGCGCTCGATGCGGGCCGCGGAGCGCGCCTTTGAGAAGGAGGCTGCCACCCGCCAGCTGCACCGCTCGGAGATGATGACCACTCTCGGCCAGCTGGCGGCCGGTCTGGCCCACGAACTCAACAACGCCATCGGCGTGATCGCCCGCAAAACCGACTATGTCGGCGACTTTCTCAACGAACTGCTGCTGCGCCATGTGCCCGCTGAGGCGGCCTTTTTCCGCCGTGGACTGGAAACGGGGGCGCTGGTGGTGGATGAGGTGATGCGTAAACGGGTGCGCGACTACGAGCGCAACTTCGCCATCTCGCGCCAGGCCGCACGCATGCTGGCGCGCATCGCCCCCAGTGTCGAGGATGCGCGCAGTCTGGGTGAGCATGTGATCGCCCAGCTTGAACGCTTTGCCCGTTATTGGGAGCTGGGGCGCGATGTTCACGACATGAAGATCGCGGCCCGCCATGCCGCCGGTATCGTCAAATCGGTCAAGGTGCTGGGCGGCGGTAATTTTGAGCGCAGCGATGGCATCGATCTGCGCGAGTCGCTGGAAGAGGCGCTGGCGCTGGTCAAGTCCAACCTGCGCGCGGTGCAGGTAGACCTGCTGTTGCCAGCAGAGCCGCTGGCCAAGCTGCACGGCAACATGACCGAGCTGGTGCAGATCTGGGTCAACCTGATCAAGAACGCCTGCGACGCCATGGAAGGGGCCAACACCGCCAGTCCGGCCCTGCAGATCAAGGTACAGGGGCTGAAAAACCAGGTGGTGGTGGCCATTACCGATAATGGCCCCGGTGTGCCCGAAGCCCTGCGCGACAAGATCTTTCAGCCCGATTTCACCACCAAGAAGAGTGGCCTCTCCTTCGGCCTTGGCCTGGGTCTGGCTATCGTCCAACGGCTGGTGGAGAGCTATGGCGGCGACATCGCCCTGAAGAGCCGCCCCGGCAAAACCACCTTTAAAGTCAAACTGCCGATCGAGAACAGCTATGGAAAAAATTAACCTGATTTGCGTTGACGATCAGCCGGAAGTGCTGGACGCGGTGATCCGCGATCTCAAGCCGCTGGAGGACCATTTCCGCATCGAAGAGGTGGAATCAGCCGCCGAGTGCCGCGCCCTGCTCGATGAGCTGGATGGCCGGGGCGAGCTGGTGGGGCTGGTGATCTCCGACCATGTGATGCCGGGTGAATCGGGCTCGGACCTGCTCGGCGCGATCAGTCGCGATCGCCGTTTCCGCCATACCCGCAAGGTGCTGCTGACCGGTCAGGCCACCCATGCCGATACCATCAAGGCGATCAATGAAGCGCGCATCGACCATTACTTTGAAAAGCCGTGGCAGGCTGGCGAGCTGGTCAAGGTGGCGCGCAAGATGCTAACCGAGTTCATCATCGACAGCGGCCTCGATTATGACGAGCTGATCCCGGTGCTCGATCAGCAGGTGCTGCTGCAGCGGTTGCAGGGCTGAGCCTGCGGCCCTCGAGCTGGCCGCCGCTGCCGGCAGCCGGTCATCTAGCTGTCATCGCTCGGTCACTCGGCGGTCATCTGCCATTGCTTCAATCCCGCTGTTTGGTCCCACAACAACAGGGTGAGAAGCGTGATGACTCCTGCATGGAAAGCCAGCCTGCTGGCATTGGCTCTGGTTACCGCTGTTGGCGGTTGCAGTCTGGACGGCGATGACGGTGCTGCTGGCGCGCCGGGGGCGGAAGGGCCCGCCGGCCCGGCCGGTCCACAGGGGCCCCAAGGCCCAGGGGGCAGTAATGGGGCTGATGGTAGCGATGGCCAAAACGCCCAGCTGGGGGTTAGTGCCACCCTGATTGGCCGCCATGCCAGCGGCGTCTATGGTGCTGGTGCTGCCGAGATCGTCCAGTTTCATGCCGCCAGCAACCGTATCTTGGTGGTCAATGGCGCTGCTGGTCGCGTCGATCTGGTCGATGCCAGCGCTTTGACCAGCGATGCCGTCAGTGATCCGCTGGTGGCCAACAACCTCAGCAGCACCCCACTCAATCTGCCGGCCAGCGTCACCATTGGCAATGCCACTGTGGCCCTGGGCGGCGCCAACAGCATCGCCATCAGCGGCGATCTGCTGGCCGTGGCCGTTGAGGCTGAGGTCAAGCAGGATGCGGGCGCCGTGTTGTTCTACGACATCAGCGGTGAGCCGACCTTCATCAGTGCGGTCGCAGTTGGCGCGCTGCCGGATATGGTTACCTTCACCCCCGATGGCAGCAAGTTGCTGGTGGCCGGCGAAGGCGAGCCTAACGCCGACTACACGGTTGACCCCAACGGCACCGTCGCCATCATCACCATCACCAATGGCCAGCCGGCGGCCACCGCCACCCTGCTCGATTTCACCGCCTTTGAGGGCCAACGCGCCGCCCTGCTGGCGGCCGGCGCCAAGTTCGCCAGCCCGGTTGGCACCACCATCGCCCAAGATCTGGAGCCGGAATATATCGCCGTCAGCAGCGACAGCCGCACCGCCTGGGTGACCCTGCAGGAGAACAACGCGCTGGCCATCGTCGACCTGACCACGCCCACCATCACCACCGTCAAGGCGCTGGGGATCAAAGACTGGGGCGTCGCTGGCAACGAGCTGGATGTGAGCAACCGCGATGGCGTCAACATCCGCAATTGGCCAGGGGTCTATGGCCTCTACCAGCCGGATACCATTGCCAGCTACAGCTGGAACGGTGCCACCTTCCTGGTCACCGCCAACGAGGGCGACGCCCGCGACTACGACGGTTACAGCGAAGAATCGCGCGTTTCCGGCCTCACCCTGTCGGCGAATTTTCCGTCGTTGGCCGATTACAGCGCCAACGGCCTGGGCCGCCTCAACGTCACTACCGCCCTTGGCGATGATGACAATGACGGTGAGTATGAACGCCTGTTTGCCTATGGTGCCCGTTCGTTCAGCATCTGGGATGGCGGCGGCCGTCTGGTGTGGGATTCCGGCAGCCAGCTGGAGCGCATTGCTGCCGCCCTCTATGGCGACAGCTTCAACAGCAACCATCTGGAAGGGCTGAGCGGCGACAACCGCTCTGACGACAAAGGGATTGAGCCAGAAGCCCTGGCCGTGGGCCAGGTGGGCCAGCGCACCTACGCCTTCATCGGCGCCGAGCGCATGAGCAACATCTACATCTTCGACATCACCAACCCCTTCGCCCCGACTTTTGTCGAGGTGGTGATCAACCGCGATCTGGATGCGGATTACGCCATTGACGACGACAGTAGCCCGGCCGAAGTGGAGGGTGACTACGCCATCGCCGGCGACCTGGGCCCGGAAGGGATGGTGCTGGTGCCCGCCGCCAACAGCCCAACCGGCAGCGCCCTGCTGCTGGTGGGTAACGAGGTCAGCGGCACTACCACGGTGTATGCCATTAATCCGCGCTAACGGCGTTGTTGGTGGTGAGTGGGGCCTACGGGCCCCGCTTTGGTTTTGCGCCTGCGGCGCGGGCCTTGGATGCCCGCTGCGCGGCGGATTCGCTTGTGGTTGCGACCAATGAAATGCCACTGCGTGGCAGCAGATGCGCCTGCGGCGCGAGATCGCGGCTGCGCCGCAGCAGAGCGAGGTTACCCACCTCGCGCTGGGGCAGAGGGGCGTCTCGCCACGCCCCTCTGCACACCCGGGCGCCCCCGAGATCACCACCATCTATTACTGACGAAAGTTCTGCCGGGCTACGGGGTCGCCACAATGTGCCCTCCATGGCCCATAGTGGCTTTCGGCAACGTCCTGTTGCCTCACCCCCTACACCCGGCTGGCCGTGCGTTCGCCACGCTGTGCGGGTGGTGATCAAGGGGTGGGAATGGAATACGGCGC
>JAGOCY010000193.1 GCA_017998495.1 Corallincola sp. | reverse complement strand
ATGGTTTCCAGGGTGGCGGTGCCAGAGGCAAGCAGCACCACATCGGCGCTGGTGATGGTGGCCCGGCTCTGGCGCAGGGTCAGAGTGACCGGCAGCTGTGGATGGGGCGCCAGCGCGGCCTTAACCCGCGGTTCCAGCCCGGCATGGGCCAGTGGGATGACAAAGCTGAGGCTGGGGTCGGCGGCATGCAGGCGGGCAGCGACGGCGGCAAACAGCGGCGCCAGCAACCCTACCTCGCTCTTGCGACTGCCCGGCAGCAGCGCCACCAGCTTGCCCGGCGGGTTCAGTCCAAGGGCGCCGCGAGCTGCGGCAACATCAGGCTGCAGCGCGATCTCATCGGCCATCGGATGGCCAACAAAATCAGCCGCCACCTGATGGCGGTCATAAAAGGCTTTCTCGAACGGCAGCAGGCAGAGCACCCGATCCACCGCCTTGGCGATCTTGAACACCCGCTTCGGTCGCCACGCCCACACCGACGGGCTGACGTAGTGAATAGTGGGGATCCCGGCCCGGCGCAGCCGCAGCTCTACTCCAATATTGAAGTCGGGCGCATCGATGCCGATGACTACGGCCGGCTGAAGCGCCTTGAGCTGGGCAATCAGCTCGCGACGCAGCCGCAGCAGGCGGGGTAGGGCCTTGAGCACATCCACCACCCCCATCACCGACAGGGCGTCGAGCGGAAACAGGCTGGTCAGGCCGGCGGCCTGCATCCGCTCACCACCGATGCCGACAAAACGGGCGCCGGGTAGCTGCGGCGCCAGGGCTTCAATCAGCCCGCCCCCTAACAAATCGCCGGAGAGTTCTCCGGCGATAAGGGCGATGACGGGACCACTGGCTGGCGCTCCGGGCTGCGCCGCCCCATCTGCTTTGGTGGCGGCCATCAGCGCACGATGCCCCGTTCGGCCTGGCGCAAGAACTCAACAAAGGGGGCCACTTCCACCGATTTTTCGGCCAGTTCAGCCAGCTGCGGCATGGCCTCGGCCAGGGTCAGCCCCTGACGGTAGAGAATGCGGTAAGCCTGACGCAGGGCGCTGATCTGTTCGGCGCTGAAGCCGCGCCGCTTGAGCCCCTCGGCATTGATGCCGTGGGCATTGTCGTTCTGGGCCATGACATAAGGGGGGATATCCTTGCGCACCGCGCTGCCACCGGCGACAAAGGCATGGGCTCCCACCCGGTTGAACTGATGGAAGGCGCTCATGCCGCCGACGATCACCCAGTCATCGATCTTGACGTGACCAGCCAGAGTGGCGCAGTTGGCAAGAATGACGTTGTTGCCCACCACGCAGTCGTGGGCGATATGGACGTAAGCCATGAACAGGTTGTCGCTGCCAATCATGGTCAGTCCCTGATCCTGCACCGTGCCGCGGTGGATGGTGACGCACTCGCGCACCACGTTGCGATCGCCCATCACCAGCTGGGTCGGCTCGCCACGGTACTTCTTGTCCTGGCACTCCTCACCCACAGAGGCGAACTGGAAGATGCGGTTGGCCTTACCCAGCCGCGTCGGCCCCTTGATCACCACATGGGAGCCGATCTCGCAGTCGTCGCCGATAACCACATCAGCGGCGATATAGCTGTAGGGGCCCACCCGCACATTGCTGCCGAGCTGGGCGCCCGGTTCAATGATGGCGGTCGGATGGATCAGGGGGGTATTGCTCATGGCTTAGGCCTCACGTCGTGCGCACATGATCTCGGCAGTACAGACAACTGCACCATCCACCTCGGCCACAGCAGTGAACTTGGCCATGCCTCGCAGTTCACGCTGGAACTCAACCTTGATGTGCAGCTGGTCACCCGGCACTACCGGCTTTTTGAAGCGGACATTATCAAGGGTAGCGAAATAGTAGATGGTGTTGTCGCCCGGTTTATCGGTGTAGCTCAGATATCCGAGTACACCGGTGGCCTGGGCCATAGCTTCAAGGATCAACACCCCCGGCATCACCGGCTTGACCGGGAAATGGCCCTGGAAAAACTGCTCGTTATAAGTGACGTTCTTGATAGCGTGGAGGTTCTTGCGCACCTCATAGCTGAGTACCCGATCAATCAGCAGAAACGGATAACGGTGTGGCAGCGCCTTGAGGATCTGCTGGATATCAAGGGTGTTGGTCTGAATTTCGGTAGACAAGATCTGGTCCTCAGCTATCAGAATCAGTGGATGGTTGGTCGCCGACCCCATTCAGGCCCAGTTGCTGCTCCAGCTGCTTGACGCGACGGAACAGCTCATCAAGCTGGGCAAAGCGGGCGGCATTCTTGCGCCACTCACGGTTGGGGGCCGCCGGTACTCCGGACGAATAGACGCCGGGTTCCTGAAAGCCCTTCATAATCATGCTCATACCTGTGAATTGGGTGCGGTCACCAATGTTGATGTGGCCGTTGACGGCGCTGGCGCCACCAAACACACAGTACTTGCCAACAGTGGTGCTACCGGCAAAGACAGTCGCACCAGCGATGGCCGTGCCCTGGCCGATGCGCACGTTATGGGCGATCTGCACCTGGTTATCGATGATCACATCACTGTCGATCACCGTGTCATCCAGCGCCCCACGGTCGATGGTGGTGTTGGCACCGATCTCAACCCGGTCACCAATGCGCACGCTGCCCAACTGGGCAATGCGCAGCCACTGGCCACGCTCATTGGCATAACCAAAACCGTCAGCGCCGACCACAGTACCGCTAAGAATGCGGCAATCTGCGCCGACCACTACCCGTGGATAAAGGGTGACTCGCGGATAGAGCCGGCTACGGGCACCAATACGGGCCCCTTCCCCCACCACCACATGGGCATCGAGGATCACCCCGTCAGCGAGTTCTACCCCGTCACCGATCACGGCGTAAGGGCCGATGGCAACCCCGGCACCGATAACGACATTGTTGCCAATGACGGCCGTGGGATGAATGCCCTGAGGGCGCGGCTGCCGTTCAAACAGTAGCGACAGGCGGGCATAAGCCAGATAAGGGTTATCAATGACCAGCGCCGCCACCGCACAGTGGTTGCGATCGGCAGGGCTGACCAACACGGCGGAGGCCGCAGTGGTCGCCAGCTGGCGCTTGTACTTGGGGTTGGCGAGGAAGCTGAGCTGACCGGCGGTCGCCGCCTCCAAAGTGGCAAGGCCGGTGATCTCCAGATCAGCCGGCCCTTCCAGCACCGCACCCAGTTGCGCCGCAATGGCGCCCAGGGTTAAGGTGGTCATGGCTGTTTACTTCTTGGTGATCTCAGCGATCACTTTCTCGGACAGATCCATGTTGGGCTTGGCATAGACCACGCCACCGCCCTGCAGGATCACGTCGTAACCCTCACGCGCAGCTACTGCATCAATGGCAGTTTTCACTTTTTGCAGCAGCGCGTTGCGCTCTTCGGCCTGACGCCGACGGCTATCATCTTCCAGCGATTGGCCCTCGATCTGCAGTTGGGCCTGCAGCGACTTGAGCTTGCGTACCTGCTCCGACTGCTCGGTTTCTGACATCAGCGCGCCATCTTTCTGCAGCTTGGCATCCAGGGCTTCCAGATCCTTGCGCAGCTTCTCGACCTTCTGTACCCGGTCGGCAAACTCTTTTTTGAGGCGCTCACCGATCTCATCTTTCTGCGGCAGCTTGCTCAGCACCAGCGGCACATCGACCACACCGACTTTGATCTCGGCCAGAGCCGAACCGGACACCAGCATCAGCGCCGCCACGACGCCCATCATCAACTTGTTCAAGACCTTGCTCCTTAACTTTACTAAGCGACCCGCGTGAGCCGCTGCCAATCTACACCGCCGCCCGGCAGGCGGCCAGAGGCCGCCTCAGAAAGTGCGGCCCACGGTGAACCCGAAGACTTCGCTCTCGTCGTATTCGAACTTTTTGAGCGGCCGCGCCAGGGAAAAGATCATCGGCCCCATCGGCGAGTACCACTGCACCGCGATCCCTGCCGAATAACGGATACGGCCAGGGTCCGAGTAATCATCAATCTTGGCCAGCTCGTCAGCGTCCAGCACGCTGTAAGCATCATAGTTAAACTCGGTATCCCACACGTTGCCGACATCGAAGAACAGACTGGTGCGCACCGAGTTGTTATAGGACTCATCGAGGAAAGGGGTGGGCACAATCAGCTCGATACCGGCGGTCGCCAGCGCATTGCCGCCCAGCGAGTTAGTGCTGACACTGACCGAATCTTCGTCGCTGGGCAGCGGAATACTACCTCCCGGGGCCGGTAAGGTGCTGTGATTGCGCAAGATGGCGCGTGGGCCAATGGTATTGCTGGAGAAGCCACGCACGGATTCAACGCCACCGGCCCGGAAGTTTCGCCA
>JAGOCY010000192.1 GCA_017998495.1 Corallincola sp. | reverse complement strand
CCATTACCAAGAGCCAGCCGGCCAAGCGTGTTTACGGCGCCGAGATGGAGAAACAGGAGGCAGCCAAATCATGAGCAACACCATTACCGTCGAGGTGGTGCGCTACCGCCCTGAACAGGATCAGCAGCCCTGGCTGCAGTCGTTTGAGGTGGCTTACAGCCCGGAGATGTCGATCCTCGATGCCCTTCACTACATCAAGGATCACCTCGACAGCACCCTGTCCTACCGCTGGAGCTGCCGTATGGCCATCTGCGGTAGCTGCGGCTACATGGTCAACGGCGTGCCCAAGCTCGGCTGCAAGACCTTCCTGCGTGATTACTTCCCGCACAAGGTCAAGGTCGAGGCGCTGGCCAACTTCCCCATCGAGCGCGATCTGGTGGCCGATATCGGCGACTTCGTGGCCAAGCTGGAGGAGGTCAAGCCCTACATCATCCGTGAGTCGGTGGGCGAGCTGAAAGATGGCGAATATCTGCAGACGCCGGCGCAGATGACCCGCTACAAGCAGTATTCGATGTGCATCAACTGCGGCCTCTGTTACGCCGCCTGCCCGCAGTACGGTCTCAATAACAAGTTTATGGGGCCGGCGGCGCTGGCGCTGCTCCACCGTTACAACCAGGACAGCCGCGATCAGGGGCGGTCCGAGCGGTTGCCGATCATGAATAGCGAAGAGGGGGTGTGGAGCTGCACCTTCGTCGGTTACTGCTCCAAGGTCTGCCCCAAAGGGGTGGACCCGGCAGCGGCCATCAACCAGGGCAAGGTGGAGAGCCTGACCGATTACGGCCTCAACCTGATCGGCCAGAGCCAGGCCAAAGCCGATGCCAAACCCTGTTGCGGAGATTGAGCCATGAGCAAGCGTAAACCCTATGTGCGGCCGATGACCGCCACCTGGTGGCTAAGCAATCCGTTTTACATCAAATACATGCTGCGCGAAGCCAGCTGCCTGTTCGTGGGCGGCTATGCGCTGGTGCTGCTGTGGGGGGTCTATGCCCTGAAACAGGGGGCCGCGGCCTGGGGCGGTTACCTCGAAGCACTGGCCAGCCCGCTGGCGCTGCTGTTTCACGCCCTGGCGCTGGCCATGGCGCTCTACCACAGCGTCACCTGGTTTGCCCTCGCCCCCAAGGCGATGCATCTGCAGCTGGGTGACAAAAAGGTGCCCGACAGCCTGATCGAAGGGGGCCATTTCGCCGCCTTTGTAGTGGCCTGCGTGGTGATCATCGTGCTGGTTTCAGGAGTGCTGTGATATGGGATGCTGCGATTCCAAAGATAAGGGCGGGCAAGACCAAGGCTGCTGCGCCGGTCAGTCCACCGCCGCCTGCTGTGGCCCGGCCGCTGGCCATGGCCATTACCAGCGCTCCCATGAGCCGGTGGTGTGGTCGCTGTTTGGTGCCGGCGGCATGCTTGCCGCTTTCGTTACCCCGCCGCTGCTGCTCTGTACCGCCCTGCTGGCGCCGCTTGGGCTGCTCGGCGATGGCCTGGCCTTTGACCGGGTGGCGGCCTTCGTCAACCACTGGCTGGGGGCCTTGATCCTGTGGGCGGTGATCGCCCTGCCGCTGTGGCATGCGCTGCACCGCGTCTATCACGGTTTGCATGATCTCAAGGTGGGGGCACGGCCGCTGTTCTTTGTGCTCTGTTATGGCGGCGCCCTGCTGCTGACCCTCTACAGCGGCTATCTGCTGCTGTTGGCCTGAGGTGACGTGGGGGCGGCGCCAGTCGCCCCCTGAGCCAGCAACTGTTGCAGGTCGGCCAGCGGCATCGGTCGGTAGAAACGGTAGCCCTGCAGATAATCGACCTTGAGGTCGCGCAGATAGCGCCACTGGGCCTCGCTCTCCACCCCTTCGGCGGTGATGGCAAAACCAAAGGCCTGCGACAGCGATACCACCACATCCACCAGCGCCACCCCGTGGCGTTGCTGGCCGATCTGGTTGACATGCTGACGGTCGATTTTGAGCTTGCGGATCGGCAGCTGGCTCAGGTGGTTGAGTGAGGTGAAGCCGGTGCCGAAATCATCCAGTACCAGCGCTACCCCCAGCTCATGCAGGCGCACCGCCAGCTGGACAAAGGTGGCATCGACCTGGGTGATGGCGGTTTCGGTCAGCTCCAGCTCGATGGCGGAGGAGGGCACGCCAAATTCGCGCAGGCAGCTGTCGAGATAGTCGGCAAAATCGGGCTCCTGCAGCTGGCGGGTGGAGACGTTGACCGCCAGCCGGAACTGGTTGGCGCCACTGAGGCGGATCGCCGCCAGGGCGGTGATGGCGCTGCGCACTACCCAGCGGTCGAGGGCGATGATCAGCCCTGACTTTTCAGCCACCGGAATAAAGCGATCGGGCCCCACCTGGCCGAGGGTTGGTGAGTGCCAGCGCAATAACGCTTCGGCACCGGCCAGCTGGCTGTCAGCGGCGCGCAGATAGGGCTGGAACATCAGGGTCAGCTCGTTATTGCTGATCGCCTGTTTGAGGGCATCCTCAATCAGTTGGGTGGTGCGTACCTGCTCCTCCAGCTCGTCGCTGTAGAGGCGGCGCACCTGCTTGCCGCTGAGCTTGGCATCCTCCAGCGCCAGTGCGGCGCGGCGGTTGAGGTCGGTCAGCTGTTCGCGCTCACAAGCAGCAATGCCGATACTGCACTTGAGAAACAGATTGAGGTCGTCCAGACGTAATGGGGTATGCAGGCGCACTTGCAGGCGGCGGGCCAGGCCGTCACCACTGTCCTGCTCGTGGCCATGCAGCAGCACCGCAAACTCGTCGCCAGAGATGCGCGCCAGCTGGCACAGCTGGGGGTGGCCGGCGTGGGCTTCGGCCTCCTGCCGCAGCAGCCGGGCAAACTCGGCCAGCGCTCGGTCGCCCATGCCGTGGCCATGCATATCATTCACCAGTTTGAAGTCATCCAGGCCGATATGGAGCAGGGCATAGCGCTGCTGCTGGCCGTGGCGCTGCTGCTGGCGCAGTACCTCCTCCAGGCCGCGGCGGCTGAGCAGCCCGGTCAGGGCATCGGTGACAATGGCCTGGCGCAGGTTGCCCTGTACGCTGCGCAACTGGTTGATCATGCGCGCATAGGCGAAATAGAGGCGGCTAACCTCATCATCACCGCCGATAGCCGGCAGTTCGCGCACCTCGCCGGCGGCAGTGGCATCGATCTGCTGCTGCAGGCGCGTTAATGGCCTTAGCACCAGCCGGCCGAACAGCACCACCAGCATCAGCCCGAGGACAATGAGGGCGCTGGCCATCACCCCGGCGGTGGTGGAGAGCACCGGCCCGGCCACTTCGGCCACCCGGCTGTGGCTGACAATGGCGAGAATGCGCAGGTTGCTGTCGACCATCGCCTCGCGCACCAGATAGCGCTCGCCGCCGTTGTCGATGGTGCGGGCCTGCTGGGCGAAGTAGCTGGGGTCGAGGGCCAGCAGCCGCAGCAGTTCGCTGTTTAGCCCACTGGCCAGGCGAGCCGGTGCGGTGACCAGCTGGTTATGGCGATCAGCCACCAGCAGCGCCAGCTGATCGCGGGCCAGCAGATCATTGAGGGCGATCTCGAAGTCATCCAGATCCAGCGCCGCCAGCAGCTGCTGCTGGTCGCTCTGCTCACCACTGCTGGCCACAAAGCGCCAGCCCACCCACAGCCGAGGCTTGGGTGCGCGGCGATCACTGGCATAGAGCGCCAGTTCGCGCCCCACTTTCTGTTGTAGCCGCATCAGCAGTTCGGGGTAGCGCTCTTCAAAGCGGTTGAAGGGGTCGATCTGTTGGGCCACCTGCACCCGTTCCCGCCCCTGGCTGTCGAGCAGCGCGATCTCGCTATAGCGCGGCATCTGGCCGAGCACATCCATCAGCACCTGACGCAATTTGGGCAGCAGGGTCAGCCGCTGCTGCAGCGCGTCGTCGCTGCTGAGGTAGAGCTGCATCTCACTGATGCGTGACAGCAGGCGCAGATGGGCCAGGGTCTGGCGCACCTGCAGTTCGTGCTGATTGGCATGGGCGATGGCCATCGCCTCGGCGCGGCTGAAGAGCTGGTTCTGGGCCTGATCCAGCACCAGCTGACGGCCACCAAAGGCGGCGGCCAGCATCACCAGCAGGACCACAGGCAGAATGATGAGGAGCAGTTTGGTTCTGATTTTCATGGTCAGAGTACCGGCCACATCCTCTGGCGCGGGGGGACTAAGCTCGGTAGCGGCTGGATTGGGCGCAGTGTGGCCTGAAATGGTGACGCTGCCCAGTGATCACCGGCACAAGCGAGACATGCCGCACGTTGGTGGCCTCTTTCGGGGGCAGCAGAGGGGTGTATCATGGCCGTCTCAGCCCGTCGTCCGGATAAGGAACTCCCATGACTCACAGCTCCACCCCCACC
>JAGOCY010000005.1 GCA_017998495.1 Corallincola sp. | reverse complement strand
CCGCCGAGGATCCGCTTTGCGGATCTGTCATCCAAGGATATGCCGGTTCCGGCGACTGTTCCAAAAGTGCATTGGCCATTTCGACCAGTTGCAGACCATCGGCTACTGCGAGGTCCTCCGGAACCCGTTGTCCGTCCGTAAGATAGCTGATCGACAGGGCATTTTGAATTGCGACCCCGAGGATTTCACCCAAACTCAGGCATTCATCAACTTTGCTGACAATCAGCCCGGACAGGGTCACACAACGGAAGTGTTCCACCGTCTCCTGCATTACCCGGCGCTGACCGTTGGCCGGCAGCACCAGATAGCTGCGGATGTTGGCATTGGTGTCACGCAGCAGGCTCTCGAGATGGGCGTGCAGGCGCTCGTCACGCTGGCTCATGCCGGCCGTGTCGATCAGCACCAGCTTGCGGTTGCGAAAGCGCTGCAGATGTTCAGTCAATTCGTTGGCATCGTGGGCCACTTTGACCTGACAGCCGATGATGCGGCCATAGGTGGCCAGCTGCTCATGGGCGCCGATGCGGTAGGTATCAGTGCTGATCAGGGCCACACTATCCGGCCCATGGGCACGGGCAAAACGGGCGGCCAGCTTGGCGATGGTGGTGGTTTTGCCGACACCGGTGGGGCCCACCAGCGCGACCACACCGCCTTGGCGCAGGATCTCATCACGGCCAGTGCGCACCTGCTCGGCCAGCAGATTGAGCACCTGCGGCCAGGCCGCCTCATGCTGCCACTCCTCGGGTACATAGCAGGCGATCTGCTCGGCCAGATGATGATCGAAACCAAAGCGCTGCAGGCGATCGATGAGCATGGCGCGCAGCGGATCGCGGCGCTCCATGTCCTGCCACAGCAGGCCCGACAGCTGGTGCTGCAGCATGCCACGCAATTGAGCCAGCTCCTGGCGCATCTGCCCCAGTTCATCGCCACCGGCCGGCCGGCCGAAGTTGCGCGGCTGCGGTTGCTGCTCGGCGCCACGCGGCGCGATCTTGGGGAACTTGACGCTACGCACGTTGCTGTCGTCCGGCCGCGGCAGCGGCTTGGCCCCAGCGACGATGGGGCGTGGCGCGCTGGCGCTCGGCTCCGGCTGCTGCACCTGGCGCGACAGCAGCTCCTGCAGGCTGGCGGCAATGGCGCTGGCCTTGGCCTGGGCGTTAACACCGCCAAGCGCGGGCATTTTGCCGCTGGCCAGTGACACCCGATCCGACGGCAGCTCATCGTCAACCGGCCGACGCGCGGCCACCGTCGCTTTGGCAGCGACCGGCGCGGGCGTTGCCTGCGGATCAACCGCGGCCACAATCTCCACCCCTTCGGCGGTTTTCTTGTTGGACAGGATGACCGCATCCGGGCCCAGCAGCTGTTTGACCTCAGCCAGTGCCGTACGCATATCTTTGGCTACAAAACGTTTGATTTTCATGCTGTTGCCCTCTCAGCCTCGGCCATCTCAACGACCAATCGACCGTACAATGCGAATTCTTTTGTCATCAGGTACCTCCTGGTAGGAGAGCACCCGCAGACCGGGAATGGTGAATTTGACGAAGCGGGCCAGAGTGCTGCGCAGGACACCAGAGGTGAGGAGAATGGCCGGTTGGCCCATCAATTCCTGCTCCGATGCAGCGGTCGTCAGCGATTGCTGTAGACGCTCAGCTAACCCTGGCTCCAGTCCGGCGCCCTCGCCGCCCGTTGCCTGCATCGACTTATGCAGCATCTGTTCCAGCTCTGGCGCCAAAGTGATGACAGGCAGCTCGGCGTTCGCGCCCGAGACCTCCTGAATGATCAGCCGGCGCAGGGCAATACGGCAGGCAGCGGTGAGCACATCGGCATCCTGGCTGCGCGGACCATATTCTTTGAGGGTCTGGATCAGGGTGCGCAGATCGCGGATCGGCACCCCTTCGTGCAACAGGTTCTGCATCACCTTGGCGATGGTGCCGAGCGACATGATGTCTGGCACCAGCCCTTCCACCAGCTTGGCCTGGGTGCGGGCCATACGATCAAGCAGGTTCTGCACTTCGTCGTGGCCGAGCAGCTGGGCCGCGTTATTGGTGAGGATCTGCGACAGGTGGGTAGCCACCACAGTGGCGGCGTCAACCACGGTGTAGCCCAGTGCCTGGGCGCGATCACGCTGGGTGGGCGAGATCCATACCGCCTCCAGGCCAAAGGCTGGATCTTTGGTGACCGCCCCTTCGAGCTTGCCAAACACCTGGCCGGGGTTGATCGCCAATTCATTGTCATGGCGGATCTCGGCTTCGCCGATGGTGACCCCCAGCAGCGAAATGCGATAGCTGTTAGGCGACAGATCAAGGTTGTCACGAATGTGCACCGGCGGCACCAGGAAGCCCAGCTCCTGCGACAGCTTGCGCCGTACCCCCTTGATGCGATTGAGCAGTTCACCGCCCTGAGCCTTATCGACCAGGGGGATCAGGCGATAACCGACTTCCAGCCCGATCACATCTACATGCTGCACATCGTCCCAACCCAACTCTTTCTGTTCGCTACGGCTGGGCTCTGCGGGGCGACTAGCCGCCTGGGCAGCGGCCTGCTCAGCCTGACGCTGCTGCTTCATGTTCCACCAGGCGCCACCCAGACAGCCGGCAGCCAAGGTCAGAAAAGCAAAATGGGGCATGCCCGGCACTATGCCCATGACCGTCAAGATCGAGCCGGCGACAATCAGGGCTCGGGGCTTGTCAAACATCTGGCCCATCACCTGGGCGCCCATCTCATGGGCTTTGCTTTGGCGGGTGACCATGATGGCCGAGGCCACCGACAGCAGCAGACCTGGGATCTGGGCCACCAGGCCATCACCAATGGTGAGGATGGTGTAGATCTCCAGCGCTTCGGAGAACGACAGACCGTAGTTGATCATGCCGATGATGAAGCCGCCGATGATGTTGATAAACATGATGAGGATGCCAGCGATGGCATCCCCTTTGACGAACTTGCTGGCACCATCCATAGAGCCGTAGAAATCTGCCTCCTGGGCCACCTCTTCACGCCGCTGGCTAGCCTGCTCCTGGGTGATGAGGCCGGCATTGAGATCGGCATCAATGGCCATCTGCTTGCCCGGCATGGCGTCAAGGGTGAAACGAGCGCTCACTTCAGAGATACGGCCGGCACCTTTGGTGACCACGATGAAGTTGATGATCACCAGGATCAGGAACACCACCAGACCGACGGCATAGCTGCCACCAATCACCACCGCCGCAAAGGCTTCAATCACATGGCCCGCCGCTTCCGGCCCCTCATGGCCATGCATCAGGATCACCCGGGTTGAAGCCACGTTGAGCGCCAGTCGCAGCAGCGTGGCGATCAGCAACACCGTGGGAAAAGCGGAGAAATCGAGTGGCCGCAGGCTATACACCGACACCAGCAGCACCACCATCGCCAGCGCGATGTTAAAGCTGAACAGCAGGTCAAGCAGGAACGCTGGCAGTGGCAACACCACCATCGCCAGCGTGGCCAGTACCAGTACCGGCGCACCGATGCCCTGGATCTTGCGCAGATCGGCCAGCCGCAGTCGGGACAAGGTTGAAGAAAGTTCCATCGGCGCTACGACGTGTCGGATGGTTGACATGGCATGGCCAAAGCAAGAGTCAGGCCATTAGCCGCCAACACAGGTGCACGCCGTCGTTAGCGCTGCAGCTCCGGGGGAATCGGCAAGCTGCCCGGCAGCGGTTTGGGCCGATGCCCTCGCCCTTTGCGCCAGGATTTCAGCTGCATCACATACGCCAGTACCTGGGCGACGGCCACGAACAGCCCATCCGGGATCTCGCGATCCAGCTCGGTACTGTGGTAGAGCGCGCGGCATAAGGGTGGCGCGCTGATGATCGGCACCTCGTAGGCACGGGCGATCTCGCGGATCTTCATGGCCAGCTCATCGCTGCCCTTGGCCACCACCCGCGGAGCCCCCTTCTCCGCCTCATACTTGAGTGCCACCGAGAAGTGAGTGGGGTTGGTCACCACCACATCCGCCTTGGGCACCTCTGCCATCATCCGTCGTGCCGACATCTCGTACTGCACGCGGCGAATACGCCGCTTGATCTCGGGGTTACCCTCGACATCCTTGTGCTCATCGCGCACCTCCTGCTTGGTCATCATCAGCTGCTGTTTGTGCTCCCACAGCTGGTAAGGCACATCGATCACCGCGATCACCGCCAACGATGCGCAGAGGAGGATGATGATCATCAACACCAGTTCCAGCGCCCGGATCAGGTTGCCCGGAAAGGTCTCCGCCGAGAGATGGAGAATGCTGTCGAACAGCGCCGCCAGCAGCCAATAACAGACCGCAGCGATCACCACCACCTTGGCAACGGATTTGATCAGCTCCACCAGGCCATGGGTGCCGAACATACGCTTGATGCCGGCCAGCGGTGACATCTTGGACCAGCGGAAGCCCATCGCCTCACTGCTGAAGTTCAAGCCCCCCATCACGATAGAGCCGACAAAAGCGGCCAGGGCCACCAGCGCCATCCAGCCACCCAGCGGCGGCAGCAGCTCCCACAGGGCCGCGGCGATATCAGCCCCGAGCACATTCTCGTCATAGAGATCGTCGCGGGGGATGCTCAGCAAGCGCTTGCAGATGGTGACCAGCGCCCGCGACAGCGGCTCGGCAAACAGCCACAGGCCGACCGCGCCGGCCAGCAGCACCACCATCATCTGCAGCTCTTTGGAACGGGCGATCTGGCCCTTGCTACGGGCCTCTTCTAATCGTTTGCCTGTGGGTTCTTCTGACCGTTCCTGGTCGCTGTCAGCGGCCATCGCCAGGCCTCCTCAGCACACCTGCAGCAGGTTGCACAGGGCATCAACCCCGCGTTCCCACTGCAGTTCAAAGTGATGGTTAAAGTCGGTCAGGGTCAGCCAGATCACCAACAACCCGGACATCATGGTGACCGGAAAGCCAATGGTGAAGATGTTCAGCTGCGGTGCCGCCCGGGTCATGATGCCAAAGGCGATGTTGATCACCAGCAAGGCCACCAGTTCCGAGATGCTCATCGCCAAAGCGGCAGCAAACACCCAGCCAAACCAGTCCGCCAGCACCTTCCAGCTGCCGGGATCAAAGCCACTGCGGCCGACCGGAATGGTGTGAAAACTGTCCGCCAGCATCCGGATCAGGATCAGATGGCCATCGATCACCAAAAAAATCAGGGTCGCCAGCATTAGGAAAAACTGGCCGATCACAGGCACCGACTGGCCATTGCCGGGGTCAACCACGTTGGCAAAACCAAGACTGGTCTGCATGCCGATAAAGTGACCGGCCATGACAAAGGTGTGCAGGATAAACTGGGTGAACAGGCCAACGGCGGTGCCGATCAGGATCTGCTGGCCGAGTACCAGCACGGCCTCAAAAGAGAACAGGGCCACCGGCGGCATCGGCGGCAGCACCGGGGCCACCGCCATGGTGACCACCAGCGACAGTACCAAGCGGATGCGAGTGGGTACGTTCTGACTACCGATCACCACCATGGTCATAAACATGGCGCTGATGCGGGCGAAGGGCCAGATGTAACTGGCCAGTGCCGCTTCGATGGTGGCGAAGGTCAGGTCCATCAGCTGAGCAGCGCGGGGATCTCCCGCACCATCTCAATGGTGAACTCCATCAATACCCGGGTGATCCAGTGGCCAAAGATGATCAGCGCCAGCAGAGTCACCACCAGCCTGGGCAGAAACGACAGGGTCTGCTCGTTAATGGAGGTAGCCGCCTGAAAGATCGCCACCACCAAACCAACGGCCAGCGCCGGCAGGATCACGGCACTGGCCAGGATCATCACCATCCACAGGGCGTGGCGAAAGATCTCAACGAACTGTTCTGGGCTCATCTTCTCCCCCTAGCCGAAGCTGCCAGCCAGCGTGGTCAACACCAGTGTCCAGCCATCCACCAGCACGAACAGCATCAGTTTGAATGGCAAGGCCACGATCATGGGTGACAGCATCATCATCCCCATCGCCATCAGGATCGAGGCCACCACCAGATCGATCACCAGAAAGGGGATAAACAGCATGAAGCCGATCTGAAAAGCGGTCTTGAGCTCGCTGGTGACAAAGGCCGGGATCAGCACCGTCATCGGCACCGCATCAGGGGTACGCTGCTCATCAGGCAGCTTGGCAATGTCAGCAAAGGACGCCAGATCGCTCTGACGGGTCTGATCCAGCATAAAGGCCCGGAAGGGCAACTGCGCACGCTTGAGTGCCTCGGGCATGGTGATCTCCTCGGCCATGTAGGGGTCTACCGCCTTGTCGATCACCTCATCAAACACCGGCGCCATGATGAATAGGGTCATAAACAGCGACAGGCCAACCACGATCTGGTTCGAAGGGGTGGTGTTGAGACCGATCGCCTGACGCAAGATGGAGAGCACAATGGCGATGCGGGTAAAGGAGGTCATCATGATGATGATGGCCGGCAGGAAGCTGAGCATGGTCATCAAGACCAGCACCTGCAGGGTCACCGAATACTGCTGACCGCCGTCCGGCGTGGTGGTCACCGTCAGCGCCGTCAACGCCCCCGGTTCGGCCGCCACCGGCCAGGCCAGCAGGGCACAGAGCACAAGCAACCAGCGCGCCATCAGCGCGCCCCCTTGCCGGCCCACGGCCAGCGTCGCGCCTGCGTCGGCGGCGGAGTCTGCACAGTGGCATCAGGCAGCTTGGCGAGCGTCGCCACCTGATGGGCAGTGACCCCGAGCAGCAACCGGCTGTTACCCACGCGTACCACCACCACCCGCTCCTGCCGCCCCAGCGGCAGCGATGCCTCAAGCATCAGGGCGCCACTGCTGGCGATGCGCTGACGCATCTGTTTGAGAGCCAGTGCCAAACCGGCGATCAGCGCCAGCACCACCCCCAGCGACAGCAGGATCCGTCCCCAATCGGGGGTCGGTGCGGCTGCTGCGCCGTCAACCACGGCCGTTGCCAACGCCAGCAGCATCAGCGCAGCTTCTTGATACGTTCAATCTGGCTGATCACGTCGGTCAGCCGGATACCGAACTTGTCGTTAACCACCACCACTTCACCGTGCGCGATCAGGGTGCCATTCACCAGCACATCGAGCGGCTCACCGGCCACCCGATCCAGCTCCACCACCGACCCCTGGTTAAGCTGCAGCAGGTTACGAATGCTGATCTGGCTGCGCCCAACCTCCATCGAAATGGTCACCGGAATATCGAGAATGGCATCCAGTCGACGCTTCTCTTCCGCTGAGATGGGAGCGGATTCATCCTTGAGTTCCTGCAGTTCTACCGGCTTGGCCGCTTCCGCTTCGGACAGGGCCTGTTCGGCCATGGCGGCCGCCCAGTCGTCCATCTCATCATTGGGAACCATGGGTTCTACTCCTTAAATGTTCTCTTCGATGCGTTCGATACTGGCATCGCCATCGATGCGGACCCCGCCACGGGTCACCATCTGCAGTTCTGATTTGACCGACGCCGGCCGCGGGATCTTCTCGCTGATGCGCAGCGCCAAGTTATCGCGACTACGCCCCATCTGCGCCCGAAATGTCGGCAAATCTTCAATAAATACAGTCACGTGAGGCGGCATCTCGACCGGAATGATATCCCCCGCCTTGAGGTCCATCAGCACCCGTAGCGGCAGCTCTTTATCAAGCAGCTTGGCACGCAGGTTGACCGGCACATCCATGATCTCGTCGGTCAGTGCCTTGCTCCAGCGCAGGTCAGTATCTTCCTTATCGCTCTGAACCCCGGCATCGAGCAGTTCGCGAATAGGTTCCAGCATCGAATAGGGCATGGCGATATGGAAATCGCCGCCACCACCATCCAGTTCAATATGGAAGCTGCTGACCACGATCACTTCGGTCGGGCTAACGATGTTGGCCATCGCCGGGTTCACTTCCGAATCCAGATACTCAAAACCGGTATCCATCACCGGCGCCCAGGCCTCTTTGTAGTCTTCAAAGATGATCTTGAGCAGCATCTGAATGATGCGCCGCTCGGTGGGGGTGAACTCGCGCCCCTCAATCTTGGCGTGGTAGCGGCCATCGCCGCCAAAGAAGTTATCCACCAGAATGAACACCAGCCGCGCTTCCATGGTGATCAGGGCGGTGCCCTTAAGCGGCCGGAAGCGGACCATGTTGAGACTGGTGGGCACAAATAGGGTGTGCACATACTCGCCGAACTTGACCATCTGCACGCCGTTGATCGACACCTCGGCGGTACGCCGCATCATGTTGAACAGCGAGATGCGCATGTGGCGGGCAAAACGTTCGTTGACCATCTCCAGGGTCGGCATGCGCCCACGGACAATGCGATCCTGCGAGGAAAAGTCATATTCAACGGCACCGGGGCCGCCACCGGCACCTGTGTCTTCTTCCTCAATATCGTCTACCCCGTGTAACAGGGCATCGATCTCATCCTGGGAAAGCAGATCGCTGACGGCCATGGACTGCCTCGCCTTACTGCATCACAAAACCGGTAAATAACACCTCTTCCACCACATCCTTGCCTTCGAGCTTTTTCAGCCCTTCGCGCACCCCGACCAGGGCTTCCATCCGCAGGTTCTCCTTGCCTTCGATGGTGGCCAGCACATCAGCCGTGGTACGGGCAAAGACGCCCAGCAGGGTGCTTTCAATCAGCGGAATATGTTTACGCGCCAAGGCATCATTAGCGGCGCCACGCACCAGCAGCTGAACCTTGATCTGCACCAGGCGCTCACGTCGGCTGCCCGGCACATTGAAAATGAACGGACGCGGCATGGCCACATAGATGGCCGCACCGGCCTGCGGCCCCGTCGCTTCAGAGCCGGCGCCGGCTTGGCCGCCAGCTGCGGCCTCGCCATCTACCACTGCCGCAGGCTCATCGCCGCCGATAAACATGAAGGCGCCACCGCCCCCCAGGGCCAGCACTGCCACCACCACCGCAATGATGATGATCAGCTTCTTTTTCTTGCCCTTGCCTTCGTCCAGTTCCAGTTCGAGATTCTGTTCTGCCATGGTCAGTTACCACTGATTTCGGGGCCCGCGACTGGGCGTCAAACTAGCACAATTCAAAGGGGGCCACTACGCGCCCCCTCACACATAGAAATCCAGCCGGCCATTGGCCAGACGACCACTGTGACGCTGCAACTGCTCTGCGCTCTGCTCCAGAGCAGCGTCACTGTCGCCGCCTTGACCCGCGCCGCTACCGCGCCCGTCACTACCACGGCCACTGCTATCACCGGCCATCTGCCGCGCATCGCGCTGCTGCTGTCCAACCTGGGCATCTGCCAGCTGGACCCCGGCATCGCCGAGCAATTCACGCAACCGGGGCAGCGACTGCTCGACCAGATCACGGGTGGCCGCATTGGTCACCTGAAACTGCACATGCACCTGCTGATCGGCGCCTACCTGAACCTTGATCGACATGCTGCCCAGCTCCTGCGGGTCGAGGCGTACCGTCATCTGATCAAGGCTGCGCGCCACCATCACCTGGACCTGTGGCCCCAGCGCCGCCGCCGGGTCGGCGTTGAACTGGCGCAGCAAGGGGCTGCTCTCCAGTGATGGTGTGGCATTGAGCCGGGTGGCCTGCAGCGGACTGCTGGTAGCGTTCAGCAGTTGGCGCAGGTCCGGGCTGTCGCTGCGACCATCTGCCGCACTGATGCCGCTGGCCGCATCGTTACTGGCGCGCTCCCACTGGAAGTGCCACTGGCTAAGGCGCTCGCCCATAGGGCGCGGGCCGTTATCGCCCTCAGCCAAGGTCGCAGCCAGTTGCGCCTGCTTGTGGCTGTCGCGGCCTGAAGCCTGATCGCCATCGCCACGTCCACCATGCTCCTGCCCCGTGTCACCGCCACGCTGTTGCGCGGCGATGGCGGCCTGCGCGCCAGAGTTACGGCGGTCACCACTGTCAGTCGCATTGGGCTCGCCATCGCCCGGCTCAAGGGTCGTCACCAGCGGTTGTTCGCTGGCTGAGGCTGGCGGGTTAGTCGCGGCCGCAGCCGTGCCCTGGTTGGGGCTGGCAGCTGCCGGGGCTGGCGCAGATGGTGGCCGCTTATCGGCCGACGACACCGCCAGGTCCGCCGCTGCGCCAACGGCTGCTGCTGTAGCGCTGTCCTGCGTCGTTGGCTGCGTCAAAGTCTGAGGGGTGGCCACAGCAGCGTTAACTTGGTCGCTGGACAGCGGCGCCCCGGCCGCCGCAGCAGCGGACACCGGATTCGGATTGGCTGGTGGCGCACTGACCGCTGATGCCTCGCTATTGTCCGCGGTTGGCGGCGCTGAGGTTGTGGCGGCCGTGGCGGCTAGCGTCGTCGTCGCTTGGCTGTGGCCGGCGCTAGCCATCAGTGCCGCGCCTGGCTCATCGGTCATCGCTGATGCCGCAGCCACCGGCGCTGGCGCGGGCTGCGACGGCGCAGGATGGTCGCTTAACCACTGCTGCAGGGCCGTCAGCAGCGCCGGGTCCACTTCGCCGGCCAACCCCTGCTGCTGTTCAGCCAGCCAGAGCAAAAAGGCCTCGCCATCTTCGCTGATGGCCGGGCTCTCTTGCTCACCGCCATCCTCAACCAGCGCCGGCATGATGCCGTTGGCGCCAGTTTGCTGACGGCTGTAATCGGCCAGCGCCTGGCGCAGTTGGGCCAGCGCCTGCTGCAGCTGTTCAACACTGATGCCGAGGGCCGCTGCCAGCTCGGCTGGCGGCAACGACTTGCCACCTTCCCCCTGCAGTTGGGCCAGCAGCTGGCCAAAAGGCGCCGCCGCGCCGCTCTGGCTGTCGCCACTGCCGCCTTGGGCCGCCGCTGTGGTAGCCCCAGCATTGGGGCTGGCAGCGCTGATAGCGGCCAGTTCTGCCAGTAATGGCATGGCGAGCAACTGCATGGTCCACTCCTTATCTACTAGGGCCCTACGGGGAGCCGGCGGTCATTCAATGGCTTGAATCTAAGTCACCCGGAGTTACAGCAAAGAGCGTACCAGCATCACCAACTACTGCTGCTGCGCCGGGCCCATTGCTGAGTCACCCATTCGTCGCTTTCCCGCTGCTCGCGCCGTTCACGCGCCTGACGGAGCTTTTCGGCCTGCTGAGCCACTAGCCAGGCCAATGCCTCGCGCCGCTGATGGGCATCCAGCCATTGCTGGCGGCGCTCGGCCTCCGCCTGCTGATGCTGGCTGATTTTGTATTGCTGCTGCACGATCAGACCGTCAAGACGGGAGAGAAAGTGCTGTAACTGACTAAATGCCGATGCCCCCAACCCCTGCTGGCCACGCTGCCCGAGCTGGCCGAGATAATCGAGGCGATATTGCTGCAGCATGGTCATCTGCTGCTGCTGACGCAGGGTAGCCTGAGTGGCTTCCGCCAGGCGCAGGGCGCAGCTTTTTTCCTGTTCCTGGGCTAGTTCCAGCAGCCGGTCAAAACTCATGGCTTAACCCCTCCCCGCCAGCAGCTGTTCCAGCCGCAGCAGCGACTCGTCGTAGCCGGCCACGTCGTGCATCGATTGCTGCAAGAAGGCTCGAATCGCTGGCAGCAGGGCCAGCGCCGCATCCACCTCTGGATCACTGCCACGCTGGTAAGCCCCAATGGCGACCAGATCGCGGTTGCGCCTGTAGGCCGCCAGCAGCTGCTTGAGCCGCCGCGCCCACTGCTGATGCTGGCTACTGGTGATAGCCGGCATGACTCGGCTGATGGACGATTCGACGTCAATAGCCGGAAAGTGGCCAGCATCGGCCAGATCGCGCGACAGCACGATGTGGCCGTCTAGAATGGCGCGCGAGGCATCGGCAATGGGGTCCTGTAGATCATCACCCTCGGTCAGCACGGTGAAGAAGGCGGTGATGCCGCCCTGCTGGGCGTTGCCATTGCCGGCTCGTTCCACCAGCGCGGGCAGACGGGCAAACACCGACGGCGGATAACCTTTGGTTGCGGGTGGCTCGCCTACCGCCAGTGCGATCTCGCGCTGGGCCTGGGCATAGCGGGTGAGCGAGTCGACCAGCAGCAGCACATTGAGCCCCTGATCGCGAAAGTACTCGGCGATGGTCACCGCTGTTTCACAGCCCTTGAGGCGCATCAACGGCGAGGCATCGGCCGGCGCTGCGACCACCACACTGCGGGCGCGCCCTTCAGCACCGAGGATCTCGTCAATAAACTCTTTAACTTCGCGGCCACGCTCCCCCACCAGCCCGACCACCACCACGTCGGCCGTAGTGCCGCGGGTCATCATCCCCAATAACACGCTTTTACCCACGCCGGAGCCGGCAAAGATGCCCATGCGCTGACCGCGACCCACGGTGGTGACAGCATTGATCGCTCGCACCCCGACATCGAGGGGACGGTCAATGGGTTGGCGTTGCAGTGGGTTGATCGCTTCGCGGCGCAGCGCCGCCTGGTGGTGGGTAACGATAGGGCCAAGGCCGTCAAGAGGTTGGCAGCGGCCGTCGACTACCCGCCCCAGCAATTCCATGCCCACAGAGATACCGGTGCCGCCCGCCAATGGGGTCACGCGCGCCCCCGGCAACACGCCTCGGGCCTCCCCGGCGGGCATCAGCAACAGCTTGTCGCCAGCAAAACCGACCACCTCGGCTTCGACGTCACCATATTGGGTTTCGACCGCACACAGGCTGCCGATGGCGGCCCGACAGCCCACCGCCTCAAACGCCAGCCCCACCACCCGCGTCAGCCGGCCGGAGACAGCCGGACGGGCGACATTGATGGCAGCTCGGTAGCCTTCAAGCTGGTTAATCAGCTGTTGGGGAGTGCGCAGCATCACTAACCTCTGGTGCGCTGGCGGCGGTTGCCGTCGCCATAGTGCGAGGTACTCGCTGATGCAGAAAGCGTTCCAGCAACTCTTTGACGGTCTCCTCCAGCCGCACATCCACCCTTGAGGTGTCTGTCTCCAGCTGGCAGTCGCCGCGCGCCAGCGCAGCATCCGTACGCAGGGTCCAGCCGCGCTCGCGCAGCTGGCTCTCGCTGTAGCTGGCTTCCACCAGGGTGCGATCTTCGGGGCTCAGGGTCAGCACCAACTGCGGCGTGTTCAGTGGCAATACGCTCACCGCTTCACGGATCACGGCGTGGATCACCTCGGGGTTGGTCGCGATCTCGGTGCGGATCACCGCCTTGGCCAGCGCTGCCACCAGCGCCACCAGCTGCTGTTCCACCTTCAGGTCAACCGCCTGCAGGGGTTTTTCCAGTTGGCGGGCCAAGGTTTCCCAGGCGGCGATGGCGCGGTCAATATCAACCTTGGCGGCAACCTGACCCTGGGCGTAGCCCTCGTCGCGGCCGACACTCAAGCCCTCGTCCCGCCCCTGGGCAAAGCCTTCGGCATGGCCCTGCTTGAGCCCCTCCATCCGTCCTTCGGCCAGCCCCTCCTCACGCGCCGACTCGCGGATCGCTTCCAGCTCGTCGGCCGTCAGTGGCTTAACCTCCAGCGTCTCACCGTCGCCGCTGTCAGGCTCACGCTGCGGGTCAAAACCGAACGGATTAGCCAGCGGACGGCGCGCCTCAGCGCCGGCAACGTCAGGCAGCGGCCAATGGCGAACCTCGGCCTGCTCCTCGTCATCGGGCGATACCAGGCTCTGGCCGGGGTGGAGATTGAGCGCCATCTGTTACCCCTTAGACAAAGTCTTCGCCGCCGCCACCGCCGAGCATGATCTCGCCGGCATCAGCCAGACGACGGGCAATGGAGAGGATCTCTTTCTGTGCGGCTTCCACTTCACTGACGCGGATCGGGCCCATCGCCTCCAGATCGTCACGCAGCATGTCGGCGGCGCGCTTGGACATGTTGTTGAGGAACTTGTCGCGCAGCTGATCGTCGGCCCCTTTGATCGCCTTCATCAGGATCTCCTGCGGGATCTCGCGCAGCAGGGTCTGGATGCCGCGGTCGTCGACATCGGCGAGGTTCTCGAACACAAACATCAGATCCTGAATCTGCTGGGCCAGCTCCTCGTCGTTCTCGCGGATCGAGTCCATCAGCGCCCCTTCGATATTGGTATCGAGGTAGTTCATGATGTTGGCCGCTGCTTTCAGGCCGCCCATCTTGGCCGCCTGAGCACCCGACTGGCCGGCGAACTGTTTCTCCATGATCTCGTTCAACTCCTGCAGCGCCGCCGGTTGCACCTCTTCGAGGTGGGCGATGCGCATCATCAGATCCAGCCGTACCTTCTCGGCAAACTGGCTCATGATCTGGGCCGACTGCTCCGGCTCCAGATAGGAGAGGACGATGGTCTGAATCTGCGGGTGTTCGTTCTGGATGATCTGGGCCACCTGACGGGCATCCATCCACTTGAGCGAGTCGAGACCCTTGGCGCCGCCACCGAGAATGATCTGGTCGATGATGTTGTGAGCCTTGTCTTCACCCAAGGCCACGGTCAGGGCCTTGCGCACGAACTCTTCGTTATTCAGGCCGACGCTGGAATAGCGCTGGATGTCGTCGAGGAACTTCTTGTGGACCGCAGTGATGCGCTCCTGGGTGAAGTCCTGCATGCCGGCCATCTCCATCCCCACCTTCTGCACCTGCTTGGGCTCAAGGTGGCGCAGGATGTTGGCGGCGTCCTCTTCGGTCAGTGACAGCAGCAGGATGGCGGTCTTCTCAAAGGCCGACAGGCTGGCAACGTCAAACGCCTTCTCATCTTTCTTGGCTTCGGCCATGAGTTACTTCCTCGCGTCTTCCTGCAACCAGCCTTTGACCACCATGATGGCCAGCTCCGGCTCGTTGGCCACCAGCGCCCGTACCGCCTTGAGCACATCCTCGTCGCGATGCAGGTCCGGCAGCTGGATCTTGCCACCGACGATGGACCCGATCAGCTCTTCGTTGACCTTCTCGTCAAGGGCATCGCTAGCCTGCAGCAGGCGGCCTTCGAGACCGGCGGACACCGGGCCATCGAGCAGCATGCGATCTTCGTCAGCCAGCTTCTTGTGCGGTGTGGTCAGGCGTTTGAGCATCGGCCGCACCACCATCAGCAGCAGCAACAGTACCAGCAGTACCCCGGCGGCGATACGCACGGCCGGCATAAACCAGCTCTCCTCCCAGATCGGGGTCGGTTCGAGCGGGTACTCATCTTCAGAGACAAAGGGAATGTTCACCAGTTCCAGCGAATCACCACGGCTGACGTCAAAACCAACGCCGGCCTGTAGCAGACGACGGATATTGGCCAGCTCTTCGGCCGTACGCGGCGCTGGCACCACTTTGCCGTCTTCACCAGC